>DASYVY010000359.1:0-3718 GCA_035936535.1 Thermomicrobiales bacterium
AGGATATGCAGGACCTGATCGAGGGCCTGAACCAGGATCTTGCGGGTGAGTACAACGCAATCATCAGCTACCTTCAGTACTCCTCCAAAGTTACAGGTCCGTACCGACCGCAACTGGTGGCATTCCTCCAGACGGAGATCCCCGACGAGCAGGCCCATGCGCAGTACCTGGCGGACAAGATCGTCTCGCTCGGTGGGGAACCAGTGGTGGCGTCAAAGCCGGTGAAGACCTCGAATGACACCCGCCAGATGCTGGAGTTCATCTACGAGGCCGAGGCAGAGACCGTGGAGAACTACAAGGCCCGTCGTAACCAGGCCGAAAAGGTCGGGGATGTTGCCCTACAGGTGCAACTCGAGGACATGATCTCCGACGAAACGACGCACCGGGACGAGGTAAGGAAAATCCTCAGCGGGTGGGGATAGCGTTTGGAAGCTCATCAACCTGCTGCCCCTCCTGGAATGATTCGGGAGGGGCGGTCTGTGCTGGAGTGCAGATGACGATAGGGTTCGATGAAGAACGTTGCCGTACTCGTTCAACAGATAGCCGTACTCTCCCTTGGAACGTCCAAGCCCCGGGGGACTCATTGGCTGGCAAACCACTGCACAAGATCAAGCGCTACGAGGAGGATGCCGAAGTCGTGTGGCGCTCGGCGCTCCGGCGAATACGGTTCCACACACCCGTGAGACCCAATGCCTTTTTCATCTCGCGCACGGTGAGCGCTGTCTCCTGAGGAACACGATCAGTGCCAGCGACGATGAGCTCATCGACCAGACCCGGTTTCGAGAAGTGCTCCCGGCGCTCTCGCAGTGGTGCGAGGGCGCATTCCAGGACCTCGACGAGGTATTCCTTGATCTCGACATCGCCGATAGTCCCTGCCCGATATCGTTCCTTGAACGTGTCGATCGTCGATACATCACTACCGAAGGCGTCCAGATAGGTAAAAACCGGGTTGCCCTCAACCCGTCCAGGGACATTGGCGGTAATCCGGTTTCGGTCCGTATGCATCCGCATCACTTTGCGCCGGACCTGTTGCGTGCTGTCGCTGAGATTGATCGTATCGCTCCTGCTCTTGCTCATCTTTGCGGCACCGTCGGTCCCAACGAGTGTTGGAATGTCGCTGTGGACCGTCTCCGGTACCGGGAAGACCTCGCCATATCGGCCGTTGAATCTCCGTGCCAGCTCCCGTGAGACTTCGATAAACGCGTAATTGTCCTTCCCGACAGGAACCGCCTGCGCGCGGAAACAAAAGATGTCCGCCGATTGCAGCACCGGATAGCCGAGGAGCGCGAACGGCATCTCGATGTTGGCATCCCGCGCCATATCCTTGAGCGCCGGAACCCTCTCCAGCCTGGAGACAGTTGTCAGGCTTTGCAGGAGCCCGGCTAGTTCGTGGATCTCCGGTACGGCGGACTGGAGGTAGAACGTTACCGATTCTGGCTCAATACCGGCACTGAGCGCATCCAGCACGAGTTCCGGGGCATTCTTGTCGACCTGGGCGATATCCTCCGGCGCATTCTTCGTCGTCAGTACGTAGGGAAAACAACTGCATCCTCGAATTTGCTCGTGTGATCTCGACAACGTAGGGTGGCAGTCAGCGGATGACGTCGTAGATCAAAGCACCTGTTCCTTGGTCTAAATCGGCCGTGCTAATCGCTGCCTGGCTCCGCGCGCCGAGGCCCAGTACGTCGTCCTCCCCGGTCAGGGAAGAAACGTTTGCCGATTGAGTCGATACCGCTTACCGCCTGCGGCAAGGAGGTGGCCGCCATGTGCGACTAGAACAAGCCCTATGAACACCACGCCCCCGAACCATCGTGTCCAGGGGTTTGGTGTATGCACCGCTGTTTTCCGGCCCGAATAGCACAGATTGAGACCATGTGTCCCGGTGCCAACCGTGTCTAGGGGCTACTCCGGATTCTGAATATCCACTTCGTCGTCACACCGGCAAGAAGGTTACCAGGTTCATCGTCTGGTACAGGGCCCTGCTGTCGGACGCGGCCGACCAGGTCAGCGGCACGGAGATGTGGGTCAATGCTGCCACGAGCCTGCTCGCCGGGTAGCGCTCGGGAGCCGGCGTCGTGACTCACGTATCGAGATGCTGGCTCCACGCGGCCATGATCGCCGCGCCGTCGAGGCAGATGTTTCCGGAGAGGTCGCGGGAGAAGACGATTCGGCAGCGAGGGTGGGGGATGCGGTCGAGGTCGCGCTGGACCGCTTCGCGGTAGGCGGGAATTTCGAAGTTGCCGCCGTGAAGCACGATCACGCTGCGCTCCGAGGCGGCGAACGTGAAGCGCTCCATCACCCCAACGATGGCATGTGCCAGCACACATGCGGAGGTCTCATAGAGCAGCGTTGCGAGTGGATCGCCCTGCGCGTACTTCCCCCCGAGGGCAACACCATCCAGCGACTCGCCGGTCATCTTCCGGTAGAGGTCCTCGATACCGGCGCGGGCAGCGGTCACGCGCTCGACGCAGACGTACGCGCGCCCCTCGACACCGCACGACATTGTCTGCCCGAGCGGGTTGAGCGACGGCATCAGCGGCACGTGCCCTACCTCGACATGGGTCGCTACGCCATTGCTGACCACCGACGCACCCATGCCACTCGCGGAGATGACGAACGCGACATCGCGCGGCGGGGTGCCGCCCAGGGCGAGTCGCGTGCTGGCGCCGCAGATGCCCATCACGGTGTCGTTGGCAGCGAATGATCGCCCTGGAAAGAGCTTCTCGTAGTCGGCGCCGTACGTTTGGCGGAACTCCCCGAAGAAGACCGGCAGGTTCACCGTGCGGGTGATGGTGCTGCCTGCCATCTTCGTCGCAGAGGAGATGCCAACCCGCAGATTGTCCCGTGCGGCCTCATCGGCGAGCCCCTCGAGAAGCGTGAGGTAGCCGGTGCCGCCCCTCGACCGGAACACCTGCTCGTTCGTCTTCGTCGGCAACCCGTTGCCGATCTCGTAGTGCGCGCTGCGGATCTTGTCGCCGCCGATGTCGATGGCGAGCACGCGCTGGCATTGCTGGAGCGCGCCAACGGCCTCCGCGGGGTCGAACCGGCACACCGGCTGCACGATGAGCTGATCGCCCTGATAGTGCACGATCTGTTCGGGAACGTGGTGAGGCCGGGACACCTTGTGCTGCATGTCTTCCCCTCGGTGAAGATCGACAGAGGCTGCATGGTATCCGAACGGAAGGAGGCTGGCTACCGCAAGGTCGCGCCTGGCAGATAGTGCCACCACGCTCGCGCTTTTGCTCGGTAGCAGGAACATGCAGGACTACGGCAGGAGGTTGGCAGCGTGTCGGCTACGGAGCGGCGGGAAGCCATGGAGGACTCCGCGTCCATTCTTCGGCAAGCATATGAAGGGCAGCGATGATGAAGAAGCAGTCGTAGTCATGTTGGAGCCGAACCCGGTTCTGCAGCGTGCCGACATAGTGCCCTAGATGGAGCGGTCCGGTCGGGCGATCCCCCGTAAGGAGATGTGGTCTGGTCTGGTTTTTGGACATACGGATTCCTTCTCAGGGGGACAAGAGACCGAAAACAGGATACCCCAGCCGAGCTTGCGGTCTGTTGGTGGGCCATATCAGTCAGCGGCGTGAGAGGCGCGCCAGTCTCCCCAGATAGAGAGGATCTCGCGGTCGTGGGCGAAGGCGAGCTCGGGTAACGCATCCGGAAGGAACCATCCAATGTCCTGGACATCATCGTTCGGCGTGGGATCCCCTTTGGCAGA
>DASYVY010000360.1:0-3827 GCA_035936535.1 Thermomicrobiales bacterium
CGGTCTTCTGAGCTGGCCCAAGGGGTGCAGTATCATGTGATCACGATCCCGATCGAGCGGGACGGTCCTTCACCAATCTCTTCCCACGCCGAAAGCTGCCGCATGACGTTGCGAATCCTGGCCGTCTCCGACGAAGTCGACCAGCGCATCTACTCCACGACCCTGCGCGAGCGGATGCCCGATATCGAGCTCGTCATCGGCTGTGGCGATGTCCCTGCGTCCTATCTCGAGTTCCTGACCGATTCGCTCCGCCGGCCCGTCTACTACGTGCTCGGGAACCACGCCGAAGAGGTCACCCGGGCGGGGGAGCGGGGGATCACCAGATTGCCTGAAGGGTGCGTGAATCTCGGCGGGAAGGTCATCCGTGATCCGTTCCTCGGCCTGATCATGGCGGGCCTGCCGGGTTCCCCCCGGTATTCCGAGCGCGAGCCGATCCAGTACACCGAGGCGCAGATGGCCTGGATGATGCTCCGGATGGTTCCGCGCCTGCTCTGGAACATGGTGCGGCATGGCCGCGCCCTCGATGTCCTCGTCACCCACGCGCCGCCTCGTGGGATCAACGACCGGGAGGACATCGCCCATCGCGGGTTCACCGCGATGCGGCATTTCCTGAAGTGGTTCCATCCAACCTATCAACTGCACGGCCACGTGCATCTCTACGATCGCTCGCAATCCCACATCGCCCACTATCAGCAGACCGAGATCATCAACGTCTATCCCTACCAGCGTCTCGATCTCGATCTCCCGGATCTAGACCGTGACGATCCACACCACGACGAGCACCTCGCCAACACCGGGCGGACGGTCAGCGCGAGGCCGGCCACGATGGATCTGGAGCAGCGCCGATGATGGAAGAGCAGGTCCGCAACGATTTCGACCGGGCACGCCAACGCGCCTTCGTGCACGATCTGATCAGCGTCGTCAACGGCCGGTCCAACGACCTGATGCCGTTTCACGAGCTGCGCAACCGGTTGTCTCCCGAAGCGGAAAGCTATCGCGGGATTCAGACGGTGCCGGTCAACCAGATCATCGGCAGCATGGACCGGTTCCGGGATTTCGACCGGACCTTCCTGCCGCGACGCAAGAACACCAGGGGGCGGTGGACCAACATCGACCGGGCCTTCTACGAGGACGTCCGGCTGCCCCCGATCCAGCTCTACAAGGTGGGGGACATCTACTTCGTCAAGGATGGCAACCACCGCGTCTCCGTCGCGCGGGACCGGGGCGTGGAATTCATCGATGCCGAGGTGATCGAGGGGCACGTTCGCGTTCCGCTCTCGTCCCGGATGTCCCCGGCCGAGCTGCTGATGCAGGCGGAGTACGCGGAGTTCCTGCGCCGTACCGATCTCGACCGGTTGCAGCCGGACCACGATATCCGTCCGACCGCGCTGGGCCGGTATGACGAGATCTGGGAGCACATCGAGCTGCACCGGCAGTGGTTGTCGTCGATCTGGGACCGGGAGGCGACGGTTCACGAGGCGGTCAACGACTGGTACAAGTACATCTACGAGCCGATGACCCGGATCATCCGGGACCGGGGCGTGCTGGAGGAGTTCCCCCGGCTCACCGAAGCGGACGTCTACCTCTGGGTAATGAAGCACCGGCATCTCCTCGAAGAGCGGGAGGGGCACGATGTCGGCCCGGTCGAATCGGCCAACGATTACGCCGCGCTGATGACGCGGCCGCTGGGTGTCGGGGACAGGATGCTGGAGCTGCTGGGCGCGGAGGGGCAGCGATCGCCGGATACACAGGTCGAGGAGGACCGGCGACGGCGTCGCCGGCTGCGCCGGTGGCACCGGCCCCGCCGCAAGGAGTGAGCCGGAAGATCAACCGCGCCGCCGCGACGAGCCGCACCCCTGCGAGTCGAGCAGCGCCTGCCTGATCGAAACCAGGAGCGGCCCTGCGCTCCCCTGCCCTGTCCCGCTCCATGCGTCCGCCGCGATCTCCCGGAGGGCCCGCTGGCCGTCCCGCCCGTCACGGTGCCTGGCCGGGACCAATCCGGGTGACCTGGCTGGCGGATGCCTGCTCCGGCGCGGCGGGTCGCACCAGGTAGAACGCGACCTCGTCGTTCGGGTACTGGACGACCTGGACGATCACCCAGGCGCCCGGATTCCACTCGTTCTCGAACGTTTCCCTGCTCACGCCAAAGAGCTGTTTCCGGGCCGGGTCGAGATGCTCCCGACCGCCGATGAACGCGTCCTGTCGCGTGCGGGGATCCTCGATGTAAAAGTCCAGGAAGATCGCGGGCTCGTTGAACTTCCCCTCCATGTAGAAGGCATCGTACCGGTCGAGATGATCGAGGTAGTACCCGATCATCTCCCGGGGACCGGCCTGCCACCCCCAGTAATCGGAGGAGACAAGCGGGTAACGCGCGTACGTTCCGAAGAGGAAGAAGATCGCCCCGACCAGGACGAGCGTCGTGATCGTCCGCACCGAGACGATCCGTGTCCGGATCGGAGCCAGGAATCGCGAGGCCCGGGTCCTTCCGGAGCCGCGGATCCGAGCCAAACCGGCGGCTCCCCGCCGATCCCCGCCCGTGACCAGCAGATCCAGCCCATAGGCAATGACGAAGGGGACAAGCAGGACCCCAGTAAAGACGGCGAACGTGTAGGGTGCATCCGATGATGTGGTGGTGAGCAAATCCGGCAGCGGAAAGAGGAACACCATGAGGATGAACGGCGCGAACGCGCGCTTGCGCTCGCGCTCCCTATCCCGCACGAGCAGGAAGCCCAGCAGCCCCGCCAGGAGCAGTGGCAGGCTCATCCATCCCAGCAACCCGGTGCCCACCACCGAATGCCGCGAGATGAACGCGCCGGGCAGCCCCGTCTCCCCGGTCTCGAACAGGAAATCCGCGCCATAGTACTTCGCGTAGTTCTGCACCATCGATTCGGCACGCTCGACGGAGACAAGACCGTAGCCGGCCGTGTCCTTGGCGTCGAACCGGTTCGCGAAGTCGGGATTGGTACGCGCTTCATGGAAGATCGGCAGGAGACACAGGAGCGCGGCGCCGGTCAGGATCAGGATATGCCGCGCGCGTCGAAGCCGGAATCGCGCAAAAGCCAGCTCGCTGGCGACGAGCGCCCCGATGAAGACGACAGTCGCCACGTAGAAACCGGGATAGCCATAGGCACTGAGGCCGATCGCCACCCCGCCGATCGCGGACAGCCAGAGCCGCCGGTCTGCTCGGCCCCGCAGGGAGAGGTGATACCCCAGGGCAATCAGGAAGAGCGACGGCGTATGTCCGAAATTGACCCGCGACAGGTGAATCGCAACCGGCGTCAGCGCGAAGACGAGAACCGGCAGCCAGGGCGCGGCAACGTCCAGAAGGCAGAAGGTGCGATAGACGACGGCGAACGTCATGAGCATGAAGAACATCGATGCCGAGCGCACCGAGACCTCGTTGAGACCGAAAAGCCAGACAAAGGGAGCCGTGGCATACACCGGCAATGCACCGGCAACGGTTCCGAAGTGGTCATAGAACACCGGGAAAGCGGCATCCTGCCCGGTGCCGTCCAGCAGGCGCTTGGCCCGCAGCCCGATCAGTGCCTCGTCACAGAAGAACCCGAACGGGTTGCGCCCGAGATCCCGCAGGTAGGCGATCGCGACAACGACGACCGCGACCATGCCGCCCAGAAGTGCGGGAGCGTGCCGTGCCAAGGACATCGATACCGGCCCAGAACGGGCGAGCGGCTGTCCGCTGACAACGCTTCGGCCAGGCGTCCCGGCGCTTCCGGCAGGCCGCTCGGCGGGGATTCCGGGGAGGGAGAGGTGCCGCATCGTCGTCTCGCTACCGGGCCTTTCGAGGAGTGAGGTGGCGACCGCGGCCT
>DASYVY010000361.1:0-4096 GCA_035936535.1 Thermomicrobiales bacterium
GTCTTTAACGCCCCGATCACGTCTCGATTGAAGCGCTTGCGGAAAGACTTGAGCGTGTCCAGGTACCATTGGTTGTAGAACCGCGCGAGCTTCTGCAGTCGCTCATCGCCACTCGCGCCGAAGCGATCGATATCTGCTGCGGACCAATGCGCGCGTTCCTCGACGAATGTCTCGAAATGGTCCTTGATCTCCTCGTCGCCCAGCTGCTCGGCGAGGATCGGCGTGATGCTGACCGTGATGCGGTACTTGACGCCCTCCTCCCTGAGGTCATAGAGGGCGTTCAGCAGCGGCAGGTACGTCTCGGCCATCGCCTCATGCACCCATTCCTCACCGTGGGGCCACATGCCGGCTTGGCGGGCGTACGGGAGATGACTGTGCAGGACAAATGTGAATGCTCCGTTGCTCAATGCGTTGCTCCTTTGCTTGTTCAGACGATCCTGCCACAGGTGCTAGGCGAATGGATCGCTGGCGGGGTGTGACGTCCCCGGTGTCGTGTAATCCCATGGGTTGGGCTCGTTGCGCTGCCTGGTCTCACCGCGACCATAGATCGTCACGAGCTGCCGTAGCCCGGTGGCGAACCCATCGTCCATCTGGTCCCAACGCATGCGCCACGACCAGTTTCCGGAAGGCTGACCTGGCACGTTCATCCGGGCATAGTCATCGAGGCGCAGCACATCCTGCATCGGCACGATGGCCGTGCGGGATATGGACGAGAGCGCCGTTCTGATCAAATCCCACGCAATGTCGGAGCCATCCTTGCCCAGGTAGGACTGCACGGCGGCGCGTTCCTGGTCGCTGCGCGACCTGAACCACCCGACGGTAGTCTGGTTGTCGTGGGTAGCGGTGTATACGGCGGAGTCCGGCTCGTAGTTATGCGGTAGGTAGATGTTCGTCGGGTCGTTTTCGAAGGCAAACTGAAGCACCTTCATGCCCGGAAAGCCGAGCGCCTCGCGCAGCGAAACGACATCCGGGGTGATGACGCCCAGATCCTCGACGATGATCGGAACCTCGCCCAGTTCCTCGCGAATCGCCGCGAAAACCTCCGCGCCCGGAGATCGCTCCCAATGCCCGACCTCGGCCGTGTCGGCGTCCGCGGGCACTACCCAGGCTGCTGCAAAGCCGCGGAAGTGATCGATACGCACGATATCGACCGTGTCCAGCATGACGCGGATGCGGTCTACCCACCATGCGTAGCCCGAGTCCCGCATCACCTTCCAGTCGAAGACCGGATTGCCCCATATCTGGCCCGTTGCCGAAAACGGATCGGGTGGCACGCCAGCAACCTCCACCGTCCTTCCCTGTTCGTCCAGCTTGAACTCCCGCTGGTTCGTCCACACGTCAGTACTGTCGCCGGAAACGAAGATCGGGATGTCGCCGATGATCCGAACCCCACGGTCGTTCGCGTATCGCTTGAGTGCAGTCCACTGCCGTCGGAACTGAAATTGGACGAACTGATGGAAGCGGACTTCCTGCGCGAGCTCCTGCCGCATGCGGTCGAGGGCGTCAGGATGACGAAGACGCGTCTCCTCCGGCCAGTCAGTCCACGCCAAGCCGTCGTAGTGGCTCTTGAGCGCCATAAAGAGCGCATAGTCGTCGAGCCAGCGCTTCTGTTCCTCGCAGAATGCCGTGAAAAGCTGGCGCTGGTCACTGGCGGCACCGCGCCGAAAGCGATCGTAGGCACGCCGCAGCATTCGCCACCGGAAAGGCGCCACCTGCTCGAAGTCCACGCGGTCGTCCGGAAACCCGGGCGTGTCATGCCAGTCGGAAGGCTCCAGTAGGCCCTCGCCGCCCAACCAGGAGAGCGAGACCAGCAGCGGATTGCCTGCGAAGGCCGAAGGTGAGGCGTACGGCGAGTCGCCGAAACCGGTCGGGCCGAGCGGCATAACCTGCCACAGACGCTGCCCAGCCCGCTCCAGCCAGTCGACGAAGCGAAACGCGGCATCGCCGAGATCCCCTATCCCATGCGGTCCGGGCAGCGACGTTGGGTGCAACAGGATCCCGCTCTCGCGGGGAAATCGGTCAGTCAAGCGGAAATCTCCTCCGGAAGGAACTTCAAAGGGTCTACGGGGCAGGTTCGATGAAGTCGGTCGCGATCCATCCCTGGGTACCGTTCACGGACACCGCAACCCACTCAAAATCGGGCTGCCCCTCTCGGCTCACGGGTTCGCTAAGCACCTCGACAGTCGTGCCGGGAGGCAGCGGCTCGCTGATCAATTCGCAATCGGTTCCCGGGCCGGCTCGGAAGTTCACGTCGGCCGTCGTGACTTGGACAGGTGCATCGCCCTCATAGGCCGGAAAGGTCTCGACCGTGCATGATTCGGCTACCGCCAGCACCTCTTCGAGTGCGCCGACTGCTTCATCGCTAGGTATGCCGGGTGTGCCCTCATCGACCACGGGTTCCTCAACAGTGGCCGTTACTGCCGGTGTCGCAACAGGGGCGGTGCCAGCTGGTGTCGCGGCCTCGGGCGGTACGTCGGTGGCAACCTCCACCGGTGGCGCAGAGACCACGATCGCCGGGGTTGGCGTCGCGTCCCGTTCCGCAGCAATCGGCGTGCCGTCAGCCACCGCTACGACCCGGTCAGCCGGGGTCGCCGCGACCTCCCCAGCTACGTCTGGAATTTCCGCCTCGGGCGGCTCGGTTGCCTCCGCAGCGATATCAGCGTCCTCGACCGTCTCGATGACGTCGATGTCCTCGTCAGTTTCAGCAACATCAGCTTCCTCGACGGTCTCCGCCACATCCGCGTCCTCAAAAGCGGTCTCGCCTTCCTCATCCCCATCCCCGCACCCCGCGAGCACGATGAGAACGAGCGCCGCCGAGAACAGCATCTCGAAGGGGCGTCTCAATGCATTCGGTGTGGGCTGATCCATTCGTCTCTCTCCAGTGCGAGCGGGCCGGTTCAAGTCCCAATCCGCCGGTCTGGCGATGATTCTACGACTCCTCAAGGCTATCTCGCAGGATATCCATATGTTCCAGTGCAAGCCCGGTGCCAATGGCGACGCAGGAAATGGGGTCGTCGGCGACGTAGCACGGCACGCCCGTCACCTCGGTGAGCAGCTCCGGGAGGTTGCGAAGCAAGGCGCCGCCGCCGGTGAGGATCATGCCTTTGTCGATGATGTCCGACGACAGCTCTGGTGGCGTCTCCTCGAGCACAGCCCGCACCGCGCCGATAATCGCCTCCAGCGGCTCGGTGATCGCGTCCGAAACCTCGTTGGCGCTGATCTGGATGGTGCGCGGCAAGCCTGCAACCTCGTCGCGCCCGCGAACCTCCATCGTGAGGTCCTCTTCCAGCGGCATGGCGGTCCCGATGGCTATCTTCACCTCCTCCGCGGTCCGATCGCCGACTCGGAGATTGAACTTGCGACGAATATAGTGGCTGATTGCCTCGTCGAACCTGTTGCCGCCGACGCGAAGCGAACGGGCCACCACGATTCCGTTCAGCGAGATCACCGCAACCTCGGTCGTGCCACCGCCGATATCGATGATCATGTTGCCGCTCGGGTCGGCTACCGGAATCTTCGCCCCGATCGCCGCCGCCAGTGGCTCGCTGATCAGCCAGGCGCGGCGGGCGCCAGCGTTGAGCGCCGCGTCGCGTACCGCGCGGCGCTCAACGCCGGTAACACCGGCGGGCACACAGATCATGACCTCGGGACGGACGAACGAGAATCGCCCGACGGCCTTGCTGATGAAGTACTCCAGCATCTTCTGCGTGACAACGTAATCGGCGATCACGCCCTCGCGCATCGGCCGAACGACCTCGATCGTCTCTCGCGGCTCACGCCCGAGCATGTCGCGCGCCTCGAGTCCCACAGCCTTCACCTTGCCGTCCTTGGCGGAGATCGCCACCACGGAGGGCTCATTGATCACTACGCCGCGGCCGCGCGAGTAGACGAGGACATTCGCTGTCCCCAGGTCGATGCCGATCTGTTTTGACACAAAAAATCCTCCCGATCGACGATCGGTGGCTCATACTGCGGGTGCTGACCGCGCGTTGCGTGGCAGCTGGCAGGCTATTGCCAGACCAGCTGTACAAGGATAGCATCCGGCCCGGTCAGAGGGATGGCGACCTATTCTTGGGCGGCACGCTCGATCGCGAGG
>DASYVY010000362.1:0-7341 GCA_035936535.1 Thermomicrobiales bacterium
ATTCCTTCGCGAGCTGGAAGATCTGGAGCGGGCCTATCTCCGCAACAGCGACCCGATCGAGCAGTCCGGGTTCTACGGAGGACCGGAGCGCTGGCGCGCCGAGCGCGAGCCGATCCTGGACGCCGTTCCGTCGGATGGAGAAGTGCTGGATACCGGCTGCGCCAACGGCTACCTCCTAGAATGCCTTGTCCTCTGGGGGCGGGAACGGGGCCTGACTCTGACGCCGTACGGGCTGGACCAGGGCCGGGGGCTCATCGAGCTGGCCCGCCGGCGCCAGCCGCATCTCGCCGACCATTTCGTTGTCGGGAACGCGTGGGGCTGGATACCTCCGCGGCGCTTCCGCTATGTCTACACCCTGCTCGATCAGGTACCACCCGATTACCTCGTGCCCTATCTGCACCGGCTGCTTGAGGAGGTGGTTGCGCCGGGTGGACGCCTTATCGCCGGGGACTACGGCAGTCGCTCGCGCGGGATACGGGCCCGTGATGTCGCGGGAGTGCTGCACTCCGCCGGTCTGGGCGTCCAGGGCGAGGCGATCGGTGGGGAGCACGGAGTGGCGCGATTCGCGTGGGTCAAACGCAATCCCTGAGCCGGTCGAGGCAAACGGCCATTTCAGGACGTGTTGCCCGGCGGCTGGCCGCGTAGCGCTGCCTTGAAGACGCTTGGGAGGGAGATACGCCCGATTCGTTGATGCCGCGCAAGGCGCCGCCTATACCGGGGCTTCGCGATCGAGGTGGAACCGCACCACATCCACGATCGCGTCGTCCGTGATGCCGGGGTAGTGACCCCGTAACCCGTCCTGAAGGGCCTTCACCGATGGCGCGTTCTCCAGGCGCGCATCCTCCACGGTCAGCGCATCGAAACGGCGGGATTCCACTCCGTCGATCACGCCGCGCATCCGCCGATACCCGTCGTCGTCCTCGAACACGAACAGCGCTGGCCCGACTTCGACCGGGTCCCGGTAACGGATGGTCGCGGTCTTCGCTCCAGCCGCGATCGCGTCGTGGTAGCGGCTGTTGAAGCGTACGAATCGTGCTGGCGCGGCGTCCGGGTGGCGGTAGGGAGTGGGCAACATGTCTCGGATCGGCGTGTAATCTGGACCGTCTTGTGTGGGAACGATGACGAAGCAGTCAGGGTGCAGGTCCAGGAGTATTTGCCGACATCGGCCGCACGGAGCGATGACGCCCCGTCCTCGATCGCCTACAGCCACGATTGTCGTCAAGGGGCCCGAGCCCCCGGCGGCGGCTGTGCCGAGCACGACAAGTTCAGCACACGGTCCGCCGGTGAAATGGGACACATTCACGCCCGTGTAGATGCGGCCAGCGGTGTCCATCGCGGCTGCGGCGACCGAGTGCACGGGGTCGTCCCCGAGCCTGGTCACGAGATTCGTGGCGGCATCAAGCACACGCTGTTCATTCGGGAAGAGCATACGTCCATCCTTGCACTCCCGTGGGGTTGGCCGACGTTATCTCGTGATCCCCCTCTTCGTAGCGGTGACCAACCGTTGACCTGCGGTAGAGGGGTACACTCGTCGTCTCTCCGAATTCTATCTGGTGCTGGAAAGAATCACCTGATGGACTCGATCTACCATGGGGTGCCAACCCGACTTCGCGGAACCACGCTGTCTCCGTTGAATCGCCTTCGCGATCTCTACCCGGACATCTACGAGAGCGAGATCGCCAAGTACCAGGATCATCCCGATCGCATCCTGTTGCCGCAAACGCGCCTGCCGGTCCTTGACTGTCTCTGGAACGACGTGGTCCACACCGCCCCGATCCACCCTCACCGGCTGTACCGGGCGTGGATCGCTCGCGGAGCGAACGTCGACCCTGGCCGGGCGTTCTTCCGTATCCCGATCGATCGCGTCGCGGAACACGAGATCGGCTGGATGGTCGGCCGTGACGTTCAGCGTCTCGCTGTTGCCACGTATGCGAACTGACGATCGTGCCGGAAGAGACGCGCCGCTGGTACGACCGGCTCGCGGCGCGGGGCAGGTATGGTGGCGATTTCGTTGGGATACCACATGTTCTCGTCAAGGGCGAGATCGACATCGCTGGGCTCAACGTCATTCACTGGGCCGACCCAACTACCTGAAGGCAGTGGAATCCGTACGTTATGGTCGAAACCTCGTCCGGATCAGGTAGTGTGAACGCGATGATCGGTGGCCCGCTGCGTCTGGCCGGCAGCAATGGGACGCTCCGCCCAATGGCTTCGCCATTGCCCATGGGATCGGCCAAAGGCTGTCCGAATGACAGGCGGGCCGGCATTCGCCTTCCACAGTCGTGATGCTGAGAACACCGGGAGTGTCCATCGGCCTATGGTACGCAACCTGCGCCCGACAATGATGATCGAATCGGAGCGAGGCGGTCCGCACGACGGTGGACGCTGTTCCTGGAAGAGCGAGGAATGGTGAATCCAGAAGAGAACACGATGGACGAGCGCGACAGGCGTGAGGAACATACCGAGCAGCTGATCCAGGTCCGGCGGGTTACACAGGTGCATGCGGCTTGGACCGAGGCGGAACGGGGTGCCCCCGGCGCCTTCACGCTTCAACTGATTCTCGACAACGGGGCGGACGAGTATGTCTTGCGCCCGACCGCGGATGACGCCGACGTGCTGCTGGGGATGTGGGCGCGCAGCGAGAGCACGATGTTCGACCTCGGCCGCAAGGTATTGATGTTCAGCAACCTCGGCGGCTAAGGCGCGTCCTCGCCGCGGATCCGGCAACGACCTTGTCACCGGCTACGCCACGATGACCCCTTGCGGTGTGGCCGGTCGTATGCTGGCCACCGGTAGCCCGGATGACGGGCGAGCTTGGTCATGCAGCGATGCGGGCGATCACGCAGGCAACAGGGTAGGGATCGATATCCCCTTGCTCTTGGCTGGTCACGAGAAAGCCGTGGCCCGTGAGCGCTGTGCTCGTGTCGTCGAGCCAGGTCGAGCCACCTGAGGCCCAGGGTGGGAGCTGCGCGAACAGACCCAGCGTGCCGCCGGGCGCGAGCAGCCGCCAGGCAGCCCCGAGATCGCGGTCGGGGTGTGTCAGGAACGACGCGACATTCATCGCGCAGATCAGGTCGAACGATCCCGGCTCGTCATCCATCTCGTGCAGCGACGCGGTGCGAAGTCGTACCCGGCCCGCATCGACCAGCGCGGTGTTCCTCCTCGTCGCGGTGGCGGTCATCTTTGGCGAGCGGTCGACCCCGGTGATCGTCCCGGTCGTCAGCCGTTCGCCGATCAGGCTCAGGGCGACCCCGTGCCCGCAGCCAACCTCCAGGACCCGATCCCCCGGATAGAGCGGCAGCACGTCCACCATCCATCGGAAGCGCGGCGAGATCTTCGTCATCGATCGCTGCTCCATTCGGTGAAAAGCGTTGTAGTATCGAAGCACTGTCCGGGCGTGCCGGGCAGGTAGCACGCTGTCCCCGAATTCCGGATCGCGGCCCGCAATCGCGGGCACCGTTCGGGTTTGACGGCGACGGCATGGAACACCAGGAGGTGCAGGATGAACCACTCCATCGATCGGAGCGATCTCCTGGAGACTTCGCTCCCCAGACAGTGCAGCGAAGGGTACCCATGTCCGTCACCGAATCCGATATTCCCGAGGTGTTTTTCACCGATGGCTGGATAACCGCCGTCGAGTACCTGGTCTCCAGCGGCAAGGAAGGCACGGTCTTCTGCTGCCTCGCCGCTCCCCACACCGGTCACGAGCGCCTGGCGGTGAAGATCCACCGCGGCCGCGATCACCGATCATTCAAGAACGACGCCGTCTACCTCAGCGGCCGCGCGATGGGGGTTTCCCTGAGCGGCGCGGCGGGGGTGAAATCGAGCGGCATGCCCGACCGTCGCCTGGAGCGTGCCGTCGCCAGGCGGTCGAAGCGCGGCCGGGCCGCGATCGAGCACTCCTGGATCAATCACGAGTTCAACACGCTGCAGCTGCTTCACCAGGCCGGAGCGCGGGTCCCGCGGCCACTCACGATGTCCGGCCACGCCCTCCTGATGGAGTACGCCGGGGATGCGGACGGACCGGCCCCGCAGCTCAAGCAGGTTTCGCTGGAACGCGGGCAGGCGGTGGAGATGTTCACCACCCTGATAGACGAGGTTGCGCTGTGGCTTGCCTGCGAACGCATCCATGGCGATCTCTCGCCCTTCAATATCCTCTACTGGAAGGACAGGGCGATGGTGATCGACTTCCCGCAGGCGGTGAACCCGCACGAGAATCCGGACAGCCTCTTCCTGCTGGAACGGGATATCCGCAACGTGGCCACCTACTTCCAGCCCTACGGCGTCGTGGCCGATCCCACCCGGATCACCCGTGACCTGTGGCACCGCTTCATGCGCGGAACGCTGTAGGGAGCACTGGCGACACCCGGGCACGTTTGTGGGCTCAACGGGGGCGTGTCAGTCGTTCAGGATCATCAGGTCGAGTTCGCGGATCCGTGCTGGATCGGCGACGAGATCGATGGCGATGATCCGCCCCCGCACGACTGTAAAGCTGAACGCGGCGCGTGGCTCCCCGTCCGGCGCCCAGACTGCTCCCGCCGCGCCATTGACCCGCGCCCGGCGAGCGGCCTGCGCGCGTCCGGACATGGTCCGGGCCACAGCATGGGCACCGTGGACTTCCGGCGCCAACTCCGGTGCACCCTCGGCCCGCTTTGCGGCTGCCGTCTGCACCGCGACGCTGTCAGCGCGAAAGACGACGTCCGGGTCGAGCACCGCGACGAGCGCGTCGAAGTCACCGGCGCGAGCGGCGGCGAGGAAGGCATCGACGACTGTTCGCTGGCGGGCGAGATCGGCGTCGGACATCGTGGGTGCTCCCCGGACACGGCGGCGTGCCCGGCTCGCGAGTTGCCGGGTGGCGGCTGGGGATCGCCCCACGATGGGCGCAATCTCGTCGAACGGCACGGCGAACATGTCGTGCAACACGAACGCGAGCCGCTCGGCAGGCGCCAGGGTGTCGAGCACGACCAGCAGCGCAAGACCGACCGAGTCCGCGAGCAACGCTTCCTGCTCGGGGTTGATCCCGTCACCGTGAGTCGCGATCGGCTCGGGCCCGCCCGCGCCCAGCGGCTCTTCGCGCCGTGACTTCCGCGCCTGTAGCACGTTGAGGCACACCCGGGCGACGATCGTCGTCAGCCAGCCGCGCATGTTCTCGATCCGGCTCGTGTCGGCGCGACTTGCCCGAAGCCAGGCGTCCTGGACCGCGTCGTCGGCTTCGCTTGCCGAGCCGAGCATCCGGTAGGCCACCGCCCACAGGTTGGATCGGTGTGTCTCGAACTGCTCCGCCAGCGCGTCATGGTCCTGCATCGGTCACATCCCTCCATCGCCGTCTGTCATACCACTGACCGGTGGAATGCGGCCGGTGTGACAAGGAGGTGACTGGAACAGCAACCGTGGAAACCATTACCCGGACACCAGGCGCTCTGTTCGCCCGAGAACGTGTGCCATCTCAGGAGAGCACGATGCAGGCAGAAACCATGCAGTCACGGATCAACCACCCGGCGTTCGTCGTTCCCGGCGCGATGGACGCGCTGCGGGCCATCGGAAAGGCGGTCGAGGACGTCGGTGTGCCGCCGCGGACGCTTGAGCTCATGTACCTCCGCGCCAGCCAGATCAATGGCTGCGGCGTCTGCGCGGTCCAGCACCCTCGCCTGGCACGCAAGCTCGGCGAGACTGACGATCGGCTGTTCGCGGTGGCGGCCTGGCGCGACACGCCCTACTTCACCGACGCCGAGCGGGCCGCACTCGCGCTCACCGAGTACACCACCCGGCTCAGCGACCGCGCGGACCCGGTGCCGGACGCGATCTGGCACGAGGCAGCCCGCCACTACGATGAGCCGGCGCTTGCGGCCCTGGTCCTCGCGATCGCCAACATCAATGTCTGGAACCGGCTCAACGTCGCCACCCAACAGGTCGCGGGCCAGGAGTGGTGAGCCGGCCCCGGCAGGCACCCACCCTTCCGGCCGTCCCGCTGCCGGCATGAGGGAGGACAGCGACTGGTGATGACGGGCCTGGTGGCTGGCATTGGGTGCAGGGGCCAACCAATTGGCATGGCCCTTGCACCTGCGGATGCCAGGGGCGGCTCGGGCCGTGACCATCTTCCTTCCATTCATGCATCATGCACCAGGCACCAGGAGACAGCGCCGTGACCAGCGACATCACCAACAGCCGGCAGCCCGGCGCCACCCCGCTCGAGGCTGGCCAAAGCGAGACCGGCGAGTACATCCCCGCTGGCGAGGGGCAGGGGGTGAATTCGCGCTTCACCGCCGACCAGGTCGCGGATGCCTTCGGGGTCGCGGTCGATCGCGTCCACAACGCCTTCCAGGGCGAGTACAACCTTGGGCCCGATGGCAGCGTCGACTCCCGCCAGGCGCAGGAACTCGCCGAGCTGATCATTGGGGACCTGCCGCTGGACCGGCAGGAGGCCGCTCTCATGAAGCTCGGCGCCTTTACACCCCGCAGGGACGAGGAGTGGGGCCGGGGGCAGAACAATTCGGATGAGGAGAGCGACAAGCTCGAGGACCGCACCCCTGAGCCGGGCATCATCTGACGGATTCCAGGCGCCCGCTGGCCTGTGCGTTCACGCTCACGTTTCACTGCCGTGCCTCTCCAGCGGGAATAGAGCGATCGACATGGACGTCGATCGCTCGGAACTACCCGGGCGATCGGCACACCTTGCTCCCCGAAGAGACCGGCGTCCGTCACCGATGGCGAGACCAGCCCGAACGCGAACGTGTCCCGAACCAGGATCCAGTCGCACCTCGCCGTCCGTCCGGGATCTGGCCAGTCTCGCCATCGCGGGTTGCGCCCGAAGTCCAGCGTCGCCGCCGGCGCAATCCCAGCCAGCTCCGCCCAGGTGGGGGCGAGGTCATGCCACGGCACGGTGTCGTGCCTATGCAGCGTCTGCTGGCCCACCAGGAACTGGTAGACGCTCGACTCCGGGTAACTGTTGAAGTCACCGAGCAGGATTTCGTACCGGTCTCCGCCGGAGCCGTGCGTTAGCGCGCTGACGATCTCGACGATCTGCCGCTCCCGGGTCAGCGCGACGCCAGTCGAGATGCACGTTCGTGAGCGCCTGGCTGACCCTGTCGATATCGACGGTGACCCGGAGGGCGCAGTCCTCGATTGTTCCTGAACCGGCTCCCACGACGCGAAGCGGATGCTCGCTGAGAGAGGCCAGCCCCTCCGCGGCATTTCCGGGGTACGGGCGGAAGGCCATGAATCCATACGCTGTTCGCCTTTGCAGGAACGTTGCGGCGTCCGATGGGTGGTTGTGATCATCGGCGAGGCGCGATCGGACTTCCTGCAGGGCGACGACATCGGCATCCAGCCGCACCAACTCCT
>DASYVY010000363.1:0-2260 GCA_035936535.1 Thermomicrobiales bacterium
GGCTGGCGGACGGCACCCTCCCGAATGGATAGTTCCAGCAACTCGTCCTCGCCAGGGAACGGTCGGCTATGGGCCCAGAATGTGGAATCCACACCGTCGCGAATGACGCCCGCGGAATGCGATACCAGCTCGCGCACGGTAACTTCCGACAATGGCGAACCGCCCCCAGTCAGTTGCGGGATCCACGAGCCGGCGGTGTCGTCCAGCCGCAGTTTGCCGGCCTCGAGGAGTTGCATGATGGCGGTCGCGGTGAATGTCTTGGAGTGCGAGGCAATCCGGAAGAGATGCGATGTCGTCAGCGGTTCGCCGGTATCGAGATTGGAAACGCCGTATGCCTTGCTTAGCTGGACCGTGCCGTCGAACCAGACAGCCACCTGCGCACCGGGGGTACGGAGCTTCCAGACGCGGTACTCGACCCATGAATCGACATAGGCAAGTGCCTCCCGCAAGACATCGACCGACGAACCGGGAGAACTGGACACAGGCTCGCTCCATCACATTGGTGCTTGCGGAAGTACTCGGCCGCGTCCGCCGGCACGGGTGAACGTCAAGACGTGCAGACTAGCGGACGCAAGGCATCCGGGCAATGGATTGCTCAAGCGGTCGTGCCCATCACCTTGGTGTGACGGTCTCTCACAGGGGGTGAACTCCGGGCAGCGTTCGTGGTCGGTTCCTGCCTCCCTGAGCACCCCCTGCCTCGCTCACACCGCATACGCTGCCGCACGTCCCTGGGGCATCTGATTGGGCCCCGGCATCGCTGCCCGGGCGTCCTGGAGGTCGCGGGGGAGGCAGGCCGCTTCCTCTCCGTCCGCCCTCCGTCCTCGTGGCTTCGGCTTTCGCGACAAAGAGGAGGGCGAGAACGAGCTCAGAAACTACCGCGACAACACGATGATCTTTGATCTCCGATCTCTCGAACGGAAGACTGGCGGGTGCACCGCCGGTTTTCTTGTGATCCGAGGTCATCAACATCGCTGAGGAAACGGGCTCCTGCGCCGAGCATCCCTTCGTGCAGCTGCACCATCCGGGCATGGTCTCGTCAGGATCCCACGGTTCGGCTTCTTGAAGGGTTGCGAGCCCGATTGGCCGACGCGCTCATGGAGTGGGCGAAGCACCTCGGACACATTTCCATCTGGCGCGGAAGTGGTGAGAGGCAGTGCCGCCCGTCCACGAGCGCATGGAAGGTCAGGGCCGGTGGGGGAGTCCACCCAGTAGCGTCGACGATGCCGTTGCGGGGCGACCAGTATCGATGCCTTGTCTGGCCGGCGGGACTCTTGCCCGGGTGCTACGCAGCACCCACCAGACGAAGAGCGCCTGAAACGGCAGCCGGGCCCAGTGATACCACCCGTCTGGCGAACCGGGCACATCGACGCCGGCCAACGCGACGTACACCTTGGCTGGGAAAACCAGCAGAAGGTAGACGGCCACCGCCTGGCCGTCGTCTTCAGCGAGCGACCCCCGTACTTGGCGGGCAGCGCCCACGCAATGACGAATGCAACGACAAGCAGGCCAGGAAAGATCATTGGTGGTTTTCCTTTCCGGGCGACTCAGGGCCTGAGATCCAGGCGACGGAGAAGCTGTGCGTTGAGCGCCACCACGATCGTCGAGACGCTCATCAGGATTGCCCCGACCGCGGGCGCCAGCACGAATCCGAGTGGCGCCAGCACGCCGGCGGCAAGGGGAATGGCCACGATGTTGTAGCCGGCTGCCCAACCGAGGTTCTGGAGCATCTTGCGGTAACTCGCCCGGGACAGGCGGATGATGCCGAGCACGGCTCGCGGGTCGCTGCTCGCCAGGATCACGCCGGCAGACTCGATGGCGACATCGGTGCCGGCGCCGATTGCGATGCCAACATCGGCCCGGGCCAGGGCCGGCGCATCATTGACACCGTCGCCGACCATGGCAACCCGTTCCCGCCGGCTCTGCAACTCGGCGACCTTGCTGTCCTTGTCCTCGGGCAGTACCTCGGCGAAGACCTCGTCAATCCCGAGGTCACGGGCGACCGCTTCCGCGACCGGCCGAGCGTCGCCGGTGATCATCACCACCCGCCGGCCCATGCGGCGGAGGTCCTCCACCGCCTGCCTCGCCTCCGGTCGCACTGCGTCCTCCAACGCCAGCGCACCGATGACCGACGATTCCCGGACGAGGTACAGGACGGCGGCGCCGCGATCGCGCCACGCCGCCGTCGGACCGGCGACGTCATCGGGCTCGGTGAGCCCGCGTTCGCGCAGCATGACCGGCCCGCCCACGGCATGCGGGATGC
>DASYVY010000364.1:0-6046 GCA_035936535.1 Thermomicrobiales bacterium
AAGGATCTCGACGAGGCAGCGTATATCGATGGCGCGACGCACTGGGGCGTGTTCTGGCGGATCATCTTCCCGCTAGTGCAACCGATGCTGGTCGCCCAATTCATCTTCGGGTTCATCGGGGTCTACAACGAGTACATCCTGACATCCGTGTTGATCTCTGATCCCGGTCTCTATCCACTGGGGGTGGGGGTGCGGACATTCTCGACAGCGTTCAACACCGCCTGGACACAGTTCTGCGCCGCCGCCGTCTTGGGGTCCATCCCGATCCTGATCGTGTTTTTCGCGGCACAGCGATTCCTGGTTGAAGGTCTCACCCGTGGCGCGGTCAAGGGATAGGGACTGTGTGGAGAGGCATCGTCCGTAGGGGAGCAGCATCGAGCTAACACGCGACGTGGACAGACAAAGATGAGGACGATCGCGGCTTCTGCCCGATCGTTCGCCGATGCGCGTACCCGTGACACCGGTGCCGGTCGGGCTTGGGGACGCGACTTCCTCGTCATGAGTACGCTGTCCAAGGGAGGTTGGGAGGTTGTTGCGATCAGCACCCCCGGCGATACCCCCACCTCTGTCTTGCTGAGCGCAGAGATGGGCCGCTTTCGCTCGATCGCTTCGCGATTGCCTATGGGCGAAAGCGGCCTATCAATCCCTCCTGGATTGCTTGTGAAGCATCCCCCGGCGGAGCCGGTCCGCGCAGCGGACGCTGACGTTCACCTACGGTGGAGGCGCTACGCGCGACGCAGCTGCCGAGGTTCATCACAGGCAGTGGCGAAGCCACTGATCGACCGCTCCTGCTTGATCGCTGCGCGATCATCTAAGGGCGGCCACGTGCGATGCGGTCCATCGCTCCGCTCTGAATGACAATTCGCGTGTGGCGGAACACGGAGCGCGCCGCTCGTTCGCTGAGCCCAAGTCAAGGAAGTGCCTTCTTCATGATCGAGTATCAAAAGTTCGGCGCAGATGGAGGCCAGATCGCCACGCCATCGTGGGTGCGGGATGCGGTGTTCTACCAGATCTTTCCCGACCGGTTCGCACGGAGCGTGCATGTCTCCAAGCCCGGCGGGCTGGAAACCTGGGACAGCGATCCGACGACTCATGGATACAAGGGCGGAGACCTGCTCGGGGTGGTTGAGCACCTCGACGACCTGCAGGACCTCGGCATCACCGCCCTCTATTTCAACCCGATCTTCCAGTCAGCGTCGAACCACCGCTACCACACGCACGACTACTACCAGGTTGATCCGCTGCTCGGCGGCAACGCCGCCTTCGACATCCTGCTCCGTTCCTGTCACGAGCGGGGCATGCGGGTCGTTCTCGACGGTGTGTTCAACCACGCGAGCCGCGGCTTCTTCCAGTTCAACGATGTGCTTGAGAACGGCGAAGGGTCGCCGTACCGCGACTGGTTCCGCATCAGTCACTACCCGTTCAATGCCTACGATCATGATCAGCCGCCTGGCTACGACAGCTGGGTGGGGCTGCACGCCTTGCCGAACCTCAATACCGACAACCCGGAAGTCCGCGAGTACATCATGCGCGTTGGAGAGCACTGGGTCCGAGAGGGCATCGATGGATGGCGCCTCGATGTGCCGTTCGAGATCAGGACCCCGGGGTTCTGGGCGGAGTTTCGGGACCGGATCAAGGCGATCGATCCCGAGGCGTACATCGTCGGCGAGGTCTGGGGCGACAGCCGGCAATGGTTGCAGGGCGACCAGTTCGATGCGGTGATGAACTACCTGTTCACGGAAGCGGCGCTGGCGTTCGCGGGGCGGGATCACGTGATCGAGAATCCCGGTGAGGAGCGCAGTTACTCCCCGTGGCCCGGAATCGACGCCACCGATTACGCCGGGAAGATCGAACGCCTGCTGGGCCTGTACGACTGGAACGTCAATCTGGTCCAGATGAACCTGCTTGACAGCCATGACACCGCCCGGGCCCTGACCCTGTTTGGCGGCGACCGGCGCTCGCTGGAGCTGGCGATGCTGCTGATGATTGCCTTTCCGGGTGCCCCAACCATCTACTACGGCGACGAGATCGGAGTCGACGGGGGCCTTCCGGACCGCTGGGCGCGCAAGACATACCCGTGGGAACATCGTGATCGGTGGGATCTCGAGCTGAGGTCGATCTACCAAAGACTGATCGCCGCCCGGCGATCGACCGCCGCTCTCCGGATTGGTACCTATCAGACACTCCACGCATCAACCGACCTCTACGTCGCGGAACGCCGTCACGGCGGCGAGTCTTTCGTCCTTGCCATCAACACCGGTGATCGGGACGAGTCCTGGGCGCTTCCCGTGGGGCAGACCGTGTCGCGGGAACCTGTTGTCACGGTCGGTGACTTGCCCGCGATCGACCGGAACAGAATCACCGTCTCCGGGCGGTCGGGGTCGGTTCTGCGACAGGGAGACCCCGCATGACAGAGGGGCCAATCGGGCCCGAGGACTTCCAGCACGTCACGCAGGACTTCATTTTCGGGGACCTTTCATCGAACGAGTCGCTCGTCCAGGATCTGACGGCGGCCGGTACCGGGCTGCGTCACCGGAGCCGGACGGTTCCTGCGGTACCACGCGCAGATGAGCCTGTCGTGATCGAGTGCGCCGTTGGGGCGGACGTATCGGTCCACACGGCCGAGGTGATCTACACCACTGACGGCTCGCTACCCGATTCATCCTCCACGGCAGTTCCGATGAGGCTGCATGCGACTGACTGGCTGGAGCTGAATTGGACGTACGGCGAGTGCTGGCGAGGGCAGATTCCGCCGCAGCCGGAAGGGACCTTGGTCAGGTACCGGATCCGGGCGACCACCATCCAAGGCGATACGATATGGGCGGATCCGAACGCGCACTCGGGTGAGGCCGGACTGTTCGCCTACTGGCTTGGTGACTCCGACCCGCCAGCATGGCTCCGTGAGGCAGTGATCTACCAGATCTTTGTCGACCGGTTCGCCACAACCGGTGGCGCCTCGTTGCGGGATGGGGAGAGCCTGGCGGATTTCTTCGGCGGCACGATCGACGGCGTCCGCGAGCGGCTGGCGTACCTACGGGAGCTGGGGGTAACGTGCCTCTGGCTGTCCCCACTGTTCCCCTCCCCTACGCATCACGGGTACGACGCCACGGATTATGTCTCTGTCGAGCCGCGACTTGGTACTCAACAGCAGCTCCAGGCCCTGATCGAGGAGGCGCATGCCTTGGGGATGCGTGTGTTGCTCGACTTTGTCGCCAATCACTGCTCGGACCAGCATCCCTCGTTTCGGCAAGCACTCGCAGATCCGGAATCGTGCGAGCGTGCGATGTTCTCGTTCTCAGGGGACACGTACCAGTCATTCTTCGACGTTGGAACGATGCCGAAGTTTGCCCTGGACCGCGCACCCGCCATGGCCTACGTCCTCGATGCAGCGGGGTACTGGGTCCGGCTTGGAGTCGATGGGTATCGTCTCGATTACGCGATGGGTCCCTCGCACGCGTTCTGGGCCGCCTTCCGGTCGGCAGTCCGCACGATCAACCCTGAAGCGGCATTGATCGGCGAGGTCACCGGATCGGCCGCTCAACTGGCGACGTACGAAGGCCGCCTTGACGGTGCGCTCGACTTCCTGCTCCTTCAGGCGCTCCGGGGTTTCGTCGCCTTCGACCTGATCGACTCCGACGCGTTCGGGCGATTCCTCGAGCGGCACTTCCGGTACTTCTCCGCCCGATTGGTGCTCCCGTCGTTTCTCGACAACCACGACATGAACCGGTTTCTCTGGGCTGTGCGAGGTGATGTGCGGCGCCTGAAACTCGCGGCGCTGCTTCAGTTCATGCTGCCGGGTCCTCCCATCATCTACTACGGAACCGAAGTCGGTGTGACGCAGATCCGGGATCTCCAACACCCGGACGGCTCCCGGAAGCTCGAGGAGTCACGAACACCGATGGTTTGGGGGCCGGACCAGAATGCCGATCTGCTGGACTTCTACCGCCTCCTGATCCGGCAGAGGAAGCTGATCCGGCAACGGTTGAACGCTGTACCCGTCGTCGTCGCCCTTGAAGATCCCGAGGTGCTGGTGCTCGGCGTCGGCCCCGGGATGTATGTGGCCGTCAATCGATCCCGTGTCTACAAGTCCGTATCGCTGCCATCGGAAGCGCTGACGATTGCGCTGTCAACGGACGAGGGAATCGACTTCGATGCAAGCATGGCGAATCTCCCTCCGCTCTCGGGCTGCCTGCTCGTGCACCGGTGACGCCGGGACTGCTCGGCGTCCTGGCCCGTCATTCATGCGCGTAGACCCGCCTTCGCCTGTACCATGGGCCGGGGTGTCACCCCGACTACGATGACCAGGATGTTTCCGCGGAAATGCGCGGCGACCCGCAAGGCGGCGTGAGAGAGGCTCCGGGAGCGGTGGTGAAGATCAGGGAAGAGACGGAATCGCCGGCGCCTCAGGCAGCACCGCCCAGTGCTGACGGTGCTTACGTCGAATCCGATGAACGAGATGCTCCAGGTCTTGATGAGGAAGAGGCCAGGAGCGGAGCTCTCGGCGCCCTTGGTAGTGCGCTGTTCACCCGGTTCTGGACCACCATCTGCCTGTCGCTGACGGGCGTCTGGGTCCGCATCACCGCGATGGGGTATCTCGTCTACGAGATCACCGACGACGAGCTCAAGCTCGGCCTGATCAGCTTTGCCCAGGCGGCGCCGATCCTCATTACCGGTCCTATCGCCGGCTCGTTGCTCGATCGTATCGACAGGCGCAAGATCCTGATCGCGGTCCAGCTCGTCAACATCGTGGCGATGTCGATCGTGGCCTGGCTCGTCTGGTCGGACCGCGTTGAATACTGGCATCTGGTTCTTGTCGCGATCACGGTCGGCAGCGCCGCGGGCTTCGACTGGCCGTCCCGGCTCTCGATGGTGCCGCTGCTGGTCAAGCGATCCCAGCTCCAGAGTGCCGTCGCCCTCAATGCGGCTGCCTTCAACGGCTCGCGGATCATCGGGCCAACGATTGCTGGCTGGCTGATCGGCGGCTTAGGCTTGGCCGCCTGCTTCGGGTTCAGTGCCGCCGCGTTCGTCCCGTTCACGATCGTCCTGTTTACGCTCGGAGTCGCCACGGCCGTCAAGGTCAAGCCCACGCCCGGGGTCTCGGCGTTCGCGACGCTGATCGAGGGCTATCGTTACATCCTTCGCACACCCCGGATTCGAGGCCTGCTCAGCGTCGATATAGTGCCGCTGGCGCTGGGAATGACGTACATGACGATGGCACCGGCCATCGCCCGGGACGTTCTCGACCTCGGGAGCCGCGGCCTCGGCCTGATGCTGGCCGCGAACGGTGTTGGATCGCTTTCGGGCACGATCGCCGTGGCATTGCTTTCCGGCGTGCGTCATCGGGGACGGATCGTGATTTTCGGGGTCGCCCTCTTCTCGCTCTTCCTGATCGCCTTCGCGCTGTCATCAAACACCTACCTTTCCTTCGCTCTGATGCTCGCTCTTGGACTCTGCGTGTCAACCTACGGGACTCTCAACGACACGCTGGTTCAACTTGAAACGGATGACGCATACCGGGGACGTGTCCTTTCCGTCTACACCATGCTCTGGGGACTGACGCCCATCGGCGGACTGGAGGTCGGTTTGTTGTCCCAATGGATCGGAGTCCAGTCGGCATTGGCGATCAACGGGTTGCTCATCCTCGCCTACGTGTTCTTCCTGTGGGCCAGGACGCCGGTGAGGACGATCGACTAACCGGGCAGGTCGCGGGGCTTGCGGTCCTGACCTTCCCGCTCTGCAGAACCCGCGTGACGGCCGGGCTCGGACTGACTTCGGGGTTCTTCTCCGCAGGCGCTTGCACTGCCGTGGGGGCGTACAGGAGTAACGTGGCCGGCTCAGCTTGAGTTATCACCGATCGCACCGGCCCGCCAGTGTGACCGAAGCCCGAAATAGCGATGTCCGCAGTACCGTACTTACGGAGGAAGGGAATCCTTTAATGCGTAACGGCATACCATATTTATGGCCCTAACGGACCGAAATGCCGATTATCAGGGGGGCGTCTACGCTGGTCGCGACGTGCGCGGGAGGGAGAGGGAATCACAGGCAT
>DASYVY010000365.1:0-3183 GCA_035936535.1 Thermomicrobiales bacterium
GTGACGACGATCGTGCCCGGCCTGATGCGGACCGGCTCCTATCTCAATGCCTACTTCAGTGGGGACGAGGAGGGCCGGGAAACGCACTATCGGCTGTTCACGCCCATATCGAGCCTGCCATTGATCACGGCCAGCACCGACGGCGCCGCGAGGGCATTCGTCCGTGCGATCAGGCGCGGAGCGATCGAGGTAGTCTATCCGCCGATCTTCGCCCCTGTCGCGCGACTCCACGGCCTGGCGCCCTCCCTGACCATCCAGGCGTTGAGCGTCATCGATCGCTTTCTGCCGCCGAGTGGCGACAGCGAGACGACGGTCCGGGGGGCAACGATCGATCAACAGATCGAATCCCCGGTGTGGCGGAAGCTGACGGCGCTTGGCCGGAGGGGGGCGGAGCGGTTTCTCCAACGCCCGGGTCCGGTCAGCGTCCCCGAACCCGACTGAGCCGGTCTTCCCGGCCAGAGCCATACCCCTCCGCCCGCCACACCATGCGCATGTCCGCGCGCTTCCACTCTAGAGTTCCTTGGCGTACTCCTGGTTGACCGATTTCAGGCTGGGATCGACACCGAGAAAGGCATGCTTGGACATGTCGGCGGAAAACCGGCTGGCCAGTGGCGTTCGCCCCAGCGCTTCCGCCATGGAGCGGATATGGTGCGGTCCGGCCCCGCAGCAGACCCCCAGATACCGGACGCCAAGCGCCTCCGCCTCCCGCGTGAAGTCAGCGATTTCATAGCGATTGCAGGTAAACGGGTCCAGGGCCGTGGGAAACGGTCGCCCACCCGGTGGGTCGGGGTAGTCCGGATCGCGCAGGGACTGGAACGACGGCTGCTCGTCGTGCGTGCGGTAGGGCACCGGCAGCGCCGCGACATGTCCCTTCACGGTCTCCCGGATGCGCCGGAGCAGCGGGAGCAGCGTGCGCGGGCCGCGAATACAGTTCAGGCCCACGACATCGGCCCCGGCGTCTTCGAGGCGCAGGCAGGCTTCTTCCGGCGTCCACCCCTCGCGGGTCTCGGGATGCTGGTGGATAGCCAGGGTGATCACCGCCGGAAGACCGGTCCGCTGGATCGCTTCCAGGGCGATCAGGGCTTCCTCCCCCCAGGAGAACGTCTCGCCGATGATGAAATCGACGCCGGCCTCGGCCGCCCAGCCGATCTGCTCCTCGAACATCGCGCGCACCGCCCGGCGCGATTCGTCGTCGACGGCGAACACGTTGGTGTTGCAGACGTTCCCGGCGACCAGCGTTCCCGTATCCTGGGCAACGGTCCTGGCGATGCGGAGCGCCTGCTGGTTCATCTCCTGGAGCAAATGTTCCTTGCCGATCAGCCGCAGCTTCTCCCGATGCGCGTAGTAGGTGAAGGCCTCCACCACGTCCGACCCGGCGTGGACGAACTCGCGATGGAGTTCCTCAACCAGTTCCGGATGCTCCAGCACAACCTCCGGGACAAAGGCACCCGCCTGCAGGTACCCTCGCCGCTCGAACTCGAACAGGTATCCTTCGGCGCAGATCACGGGACCGGCATCGAGTCGCTCCAGCAGTCCGCCCGCGCCGGTCCTTGCCGCCCCGTTGTCCATGACATCACTCCTTGATGGATCGCTTCACGACGATGAAACGGCCATGTGTCGCGCCTGATGGACCGGCTCTCCCGTGCAGCGCGAGCGCGGTCGGGCGGCGCCTTGCGCCGATCTCCAATTGTCTACCTTTGCCCGCCGATCCATGCATGGTGGCTTCGCCGGGAGATCCTTCGACAGGCCCAGGATGATGGTGGTGGTCAGGGACCGCATCTACTCAAGTGCTGAGCAATAGCCTGTGAGCGAGGCATCCCATCAGGTGTTTGACAACCGTCTCGTGGGATCGGCCCTGCGATCCTGGTTCCACCCGGGTGGGGCACCCCGACCCCCGGCAGTCTCATCCCCGCTGCAGGACCGCTTCGTTCCGGAAGATCGGCTGAAACGCGGGATCGGTCAGTGCTGGCCGGTCCGCCCTGAACGGTGCGATCGGATACTCCGTCTCGCCATCGAGTGCCAGCTGGCTCAGGATCTTGCCGAACAGCGTCGCGAACTTGAAGGCGTGGGCCGCATCGGCGGCTACCGTGATCCGTGGGTGGCCGGGCGCCGCATCGAGCACGAAATGGCGATCGGGCGGCATGGTGTAGAGGCAGGTCTTGGTATAGAGCTCCGGGCCCAGAAACCGGGGGATCCGCTCTTTCAGAAAGCGAACGAGCCGCTCCCGCGTTGCCCCATCCGGCTCGAAGGAGCGAGTCTCGGCCGTGGTTTCGCGACCGCCGACGTCCTGCCCGGCCTTGGTTGCGACTTCTCCATAGATTGGGAACCCGTAGAACTCCTCCTGGTCGCGCCAGATCCAGATCGGGAACCGGTCCGGCGTAAATTCGCGGAGGTGCGGCGTCGCAAAGTAGGTGACCTGCTCCTGGGTCACGGTCAGCCGCCAGTCGATGCCGAGCTCCGCCAGCAGGTTGCCCGTCCAGGCGCCCGCCGCGAGCACGACATGCCCCGCCGTGAAGACCCCGTCATCGGTGACGACCTCGACCGCGTCGCCAACCGACCGGAGCGACCGCACCGCCAGTCCCTCCTGGATCGTCGCGCCATGCGCGCGGGCCAGCGCCACATGGACCGCGTTGGCCGTGCGGGCATCGACGAGCCCACCATCGGCCTGGTACAGGCCACGGACCGCATCGGTGAACCGGAATTGTGGCCAGCGATACATCAGTTCCGCGGCGTCCAGTTGCTCGTACGGGATGCCGTTGGCCGCCATCGCGGACGCGCAATGGGACAGGTCCTTCACGCCGGTGGTGCCGATCAGTTCCAGGTCGAGTCCGCCGCAGGTCACCAAAATGCGGATGCCGGACTCGGCCTCGACCTCGCGCCAGGTGTCGTAGGCGGGATCGGTCAGCGCGATGTAATCCGGGTTGTGGTAGGAGCGCCGGATGATCCGCGAGTGGTCCTGGGAGCTGCCGCGATCGTGTCCGAGATGGAACTGCTCGATCGCGAGCACGCCCGCTCCGGCGCGGCGTGCCAGCCAGTAGGCGGCGGCGCTGCCGATTCCGCCGCAGCCGATGACAATGACTTCCCAGGTTCGGCGCATGCTTCCCTGTCCTCGTGACGTGTTGGCGTTTCCCGATCCATGCCAAGGGTCGAGGCCCCGCTCGTATCGCTGCCGGTCACGGCGAT
>DASYVY010000366.1:0-3136 GCA_035936535.1 Thermomicrobiales bacterium
CGCTGACCGCCAGCAGCCGACGTTGGAGCAGCGAACGCTTGCTGCATTCATGATCGAAGGGCACTTCGAGCGCCACGTCGCCAGGATGCGACGCCTCTATGCCAGCCGTCGGCGCGCGATCATCGAAGCGCTCGATGCCGAGCTCTCGACGGTCGTCCATCGTGATGAGGCCACGACGGACGCCGGGCTCCACCTGCTGGTCGGGTTCGATGTTCCCATGTCGGAGGCGGAACTGCTCGCCCGCGCGGCTGTGGCGGGAGTGAGCCTGGAACCAGCGAGTGCCTGCTACATCACGGCGCCACCGCCGCTGCCGAGTGTCCTGCTCGGCTACGCCCATCTGCCGGAGGATCGGATCCGGAAGGGAATCCGCGCCCTGGCCCGGGCGCTTCGAGCCGGTTGATCGGCGCCGTAGTGCCGCCGTCGGCCGCGATTGGGGCAGAGCCGCACGGCTTTGCTCTCCCTCCGCGCAAGCTGAGGGCGCCGGTTTTCTCCCAAGCCGTGACCGCTGCCCGCGCTGGCACGGTCACCTCACTCCAGCGACCTCGCCGCTAACCGGGCCACGGGCTGGACCCCGCACTGCGGGGACGGGTTCGGCAGGGCAGTTCGTGAGTGACCTGACCGGTCCCGGTTATCCCAAGGTGTGAGCGACATCGAGCAGCTCGGCGCATTGGACGAGCTGCCGGGCGCGATCCGATACCCTGCCGGCCGGGTGATGTGGATGCCGGCCAGGCGGAGCAGCGTCGCCGCCGTCAGGACGTCATGGAGCGTCCCGTCGAGGTCCGGATCGAGCGCCAACGCCTGGCTGAGGAAGGCATCGGCCACGTCGGCGAGTGCGGCGGGGCCGTCGTTTCGCTGCATGCAATCTCAGTTCGTCAATCATCGTGCGTCATGAATGTTAGGCAATGTTTGGATGGAGATGAGAGAACCTTCATGGAGCGCCGGCAGGGGCGATCGTGATGGTCCGCTCGCCTGAAGATCGTGTAGGCTCGGGGAACTCGCGATGCCAGGTTCACTGTTGAACAGCGTTCGGAAGTCTGGTGGAGAAGCCTTTGATGCGGAATCCGTTTGTGCGCCCGGTCAAACCAAGAGAGGGCCCGACGGCGTTCGTGCTCAACGTCAGCCTTGCCGGCCTGGGCGCGATGAGAAGTCTTGGGCGGGCGGGGGTGACGGTGATCGGGCTGGATCCCGATCCCGGCCACGCCGGGTTCGCGTCCCGCTACTGCACGGCGCTGCAGTGCCCGCACCCGGTCCACGAGCCGGATGCGCTGCTGGAGTTCCTGCTGGACCAGGGGCGGCAGCTTTCCGAACCCGGGATCCTCTCTCCCGCGTCGGATGCCTTCACCCTGTTCATCTCCCGCTACCGCGACGAGCTTCAAGATCTCTTCCGGTTCAATCTTCCGACGCCCGAGGTCATGGAAGCGACCATCGACAAGCGCAAACTCTACGAGCTGGCGGATCGGGTGGGCGTGCCACACGCGACGACGGTGTATCCGGAGACGATGGACGATGTCCTCCGGATCGCGGATCAGCTCGACTACCCGGCCTACATCAAGCCGTACCATTCCCATCTCTGGCAGGTTGCGTTTCCGGAGGCCGGCAAGGGAATCAAGGTCTTCAGCGCCATGGAGTTGGTCGAGAGCTTCGAGCGCGTCCTCGATGCCGGGGTACAGGTCATGGTGCAGTCGATCATCGTGGGGCCGGCCACGAACGTTCAAAGTATCCGAGTCTACGTGACCGCCGCCGGGGACATAATCGCGGCGTTCACGAACCGGAAGATCCGGCAGTTCCCGGTCGAGTTCGGCCGCGCGACGCTGGCCGAGAGTATCCACGAGCCGGCGTTCCGGGAGATGGGGATGGCGTTTTTCCGGGATATCGACTACCGGGGATTCGGGTTGATCGAATTCAAGCGGGATGACCGGGATGGCATCCTCAAGCTGACGGACATGAATCCTCGCTGGCTGAAGACGGTCAATATCGCCACCGATAGCGGGATCGATTTTCCGTTGTTGCACTACCGGGACCTGGCCGGGGAGACGCCTCCGCCCCAGTTCGAGTTCAGAAGCGACGTGCGCTGGCTCGATGCCGTGGGCGACCTTGCCTCGTCCTGGTCGCTCTATCGGACCGGCGAGCTCACTCCATGGGCATGGGCCCGGTCCCTGATCGGCGTGCGCTCCTTTGCCGCCTTCGCCATGGATGACTGGGGACCGTTTCTCCGGGAATACCAGTACGGACGTCGACTGCTGCGCGTTCCCGCCGCTCTCGCGCGGCGGCGCTGATCCCGGAACGGCATGAACCCGAATGGGCACATGAGCGATCGTGCATCCTAACGAAGGCCGGTCCCGGCGATGCTCCCTCGATTGACCCGCGTGCTCCCATTGTGCACGCGACCGGCGCTTCCCTGAACCTCCTGTCCTGACATGACGTGACGGGCGCTGACGCGCACAAAATACGCCGCCCAGCTCACGAGGCCGAAGATCTTCGCGCCGTCCTCGAACAGGAACTGGGCAGGGTGCGGATTGATCTCGGCGGTGAGATCGAAGAGCAGGGACAGGCCGAATCCGGTAAGCGCCAAGGTCAGGAGCAGGAACTCCGTCCGCAGGATGGTCCTCCGGAAAGACACCAGAAACCAGCTTACGATCACGACGTAGATGGCATAGATAAGCTGTTGGGGCACGCCGAGATACCGCGGCGAGATGATCTCGTGAAACAGAAAGACATCGTCCATCAGCAGCATCAGGGTGATGAAGCCGCCAGCCAACAGGAACGGACCGTTCGCATTTCGCTTCGATACGTTTCGCATGACGGTGTAGCCAAACATGCAGACGGCAAACGTCCCCGCCCAGATCAGCCCCCCGATCGTGGAAAGAATCCCGGTGTAGACGGGCGCACCGCCGACCACGATCAGCGGGTCGACCGTGAAGTCCGCTATTGCAATCCCGGTGCGTGCCCTGGCCACCACCACGATGGCCAGCGCGAGCAGCACCGGAAAGTAGATCAGCAGCATCAGCGCCCGTAGCGGTCGCCACTGACGCCGGAGCGACAGCAGCGCAGTGTTCAAGCCGAACCTGCTGTGAGGTCTCTCATTCGACACAGCCTTCCCCCCGGTATCGCGGCCTTCGAATGACATGACCCAGAT
>DASYVY010000367.1:0-2449 GCA_035936535.1 Thermomicrobiales bacterium
CAGGCCGTACTGGCCGTCCAGCAGCCGGGACAGCACCGCGATCGGGAGATCATGCGGGCCCGGCTGATTGCCGAAGCTCCATCCCTGCGCGCGCGGTCTCACCAACTGATCGAGCATTTCGAGCAAGTGCTCGCCGAGGCCCTGGCGGGGGAACTTGGACCGGACGAGGACGCCGAGGCGCGAGCGATGATCATCGCCGGGGCAATCTTCGGTGCTTTGCGGGGCGCGCGCCGGGCGGCAAGCACCCTTCCTCATCCAGACCCGCAACGACTCGTCGACGCCGCATTCACGATCGTCGAAGATGGAGCGTCCGGGCAGTTCTGGGAACGCTCGGTGTAGGGACATACTGCCTATATCGGACGGTCCGACCCGTGCCTGCCCATCGGTCGGTCCATGCCGGAGGCTGAGGTGCGGCTGGCGGGCTGGCAGCCGGGCATCAGTTCGTTCCCCAGTTCCAGGGGACTCGTTCGGACTCTCTCAATCCCTGTTCGCGGAGAATGAAGCGACCCCAGCGCATGAATGCCAGGAACGACTCCGCCAGGCGATCGAACAGCAAGAGAGCCACCTTCGCGAGATGGTCCCGCCAGACCGTCGGTCGGCGATCCTCGCGCTGCTCCGTGCCCAGGACCGGTTACCGCGTCCCGGCGACGCGAAGCCGGTGCCTGACCTCGTTACCGAGCATCGCCAGGACAATCTGGGCGTGAACAAGGCGCTTCAGCTGTGCCTCGAATCCGCTGATGAGGCCGGCGTAGCGCCAGGGTCAGACGACGATGTTGCCGACAGCTGGGCTGGGCGTTTTCTCCGCGAGTGCGGCCGGCTGGCGGAAGCCGAAATGGTCCTGTCGCATTGCGAATCCGGGTTCATGCGGATCATCGACGACGGCAGCGGAACATTCGACGCCTGGATCGCGACACGGCGGGCTCCTGCAAGCTGGAGGGAGCGAGCGGATTTTGGCTGGTGGGCCGCGTGGCTTGCGAAACGGCAGGAGCGGGAGTTACGCGCCCTGCACTCAGAGCGATCTGCCGTTGACGGCAGCGGAGCCGGCTCCACCGTGTATCACCAAATCGCCGAGGCGCACCTCGCGTCTATGGCATATCAACTCGACTATCCGCCCAGCACCATGATCGGCGGCTGTACCATCCAGACGTATCGTGACATCGTCCGGCACTTGATCGGGATGGCCCTTCAGGACCATGACAGTAGCGGAACGCCGGAGCCACGTTCCGAACAGGCCCTGATCGCCACACTGGCTTCGGCCCTCTCTGCTGATCCCGCGATCATCAGCCAGGCTATCGCCGCCATCACGCTCGATCGCGGAAACGCAGCCTATCACGCCGCGGTGCCCGGCATCGCGGCCGCACCGCTCGTACGGATCGATCCCGACCACCTAGCCTGGTCGGTGCGTGGGCTGACCAGCGAGCCGTTGCTCTTCCTGACCCGTGAGCTCCGGCGACGCGACGCGCAGGAGTATCACAACACCGCCTATCTCCGTGAAACAGCCTTTCGCAATGACCTCTATACCCTGTTCCAAAACAAGCGGTTCGTCACGAGTGACGCCAGGATCCAGCTGCGGCGAGCTGGGGGTGACATTCGCACGGATATCGATGCCGTCGTCTTCGATCGAAAAACCGGTACCCTTGGTGTCTTCGAGCTGAAGTCACAGGATCCCTTCGCAAGGTCAAGCGCCGAGCTGACGCGCCGGCGCGACAACGTCCTCTACGCCAACCGGCAGATCTCTGGTGTGCTCGACTGGCTGAAGCGTCATGGCGGCGATGCGCTTCTCAGTCGCGTAGACGCCCGGACCGCCAAGACCTTCCGGGTTCAGAAGGTCTATGCCTTTGTGCTCGGCCGGTATCTCGTTCACTTCAGCGACGGCCCGGAGCCGGACCGTCGCGCCGCCTGGGGAAGCTGGCCGGGGGTTCTGCGTCTCACCGATGGGGATCCGTTCGGGGCCGCCAATGCCAACCCCTTGGCCTGGCTGTTTGCCCGCCTGTCGAGCGACACGTCCCCCATCCTCCCAGCCGGGGATTGTCCTCCGCGGGAACTTCAGGTCGGATCCGCCCGCGTCATCGTCCACCGCTCCTACGGCTCATTTCAGGACCACAACGCTGCGGCGCGCGGCTCCAGCTGATGCGGACCTGGGACGAACGGGTGGCGAACGCAGCTTGACCCGCTGCCAGACAGATCGATGCAGTCGCTCACGGAAAAGGCCCTGCGGCCGTCCCGGGCCGGTCGAGGATGGGGAGATCGCCTCAGGGAGGTTACAGGCAGACACGGAGGTCTGCCCCTACGGATTTCGGTACGGCCCAGCAGCCAACCGGATTGCATATAGCGTTTGTCCACGGAGATGACGCCGCCCGTATTCAGAAAGGCGGCCAGGGCGGCATACCCTGCTCGCGGACTGGTTGGCAGTTGCCCTAGCGGGCGTTGAGCAGACGGGCGATCGTCT
>DASYVY010000368.1:0-2357 GCA_035936535.1 Thermomicrobiales bacterium
TGTCCGGATCACATCGAAGTCGACGATGTGATTCACCAGCTCACGGGTCTTCGGGTCCTTGTGGCGGGTGGATTGGAAGTAGGAACGCACCCGGTTCCGAAGGGCGATCGCCTTGCCCACGTAGATGATGGCCCCCTCGGCGTCCTTCATCAGGTAGACGCCAGGAGCGGCCGCCAGGGCTGAAAGCCGGGATGAGAAGTCAGGACGGGATGAACTCTTCATAACACCCGAAGTATACCGGGTGAATCCCTCGAATGATGAGGAACCAGGGAACGAAGGATGTTGCCGCGAACGGTGCGGGGGCGCATCATTCAGGAGCGGAGAGTCCAGCTTTCAGGCGACCGCCGCACTCGCGGACTCAACGTAACGCGCATGGCGTGCATGGAAGGAATGGCAAAACATGGCCAACGGGCAATCGGCTTTCACGGCGTTCTGGCTCTATCAGCGACACGAGTCGTGGAAATCGCTCGATGACGCGACGTTCGAGCATGGCCGGAGAGAGCTTGAAGCCTTGCTGACACATCCGGGGCAAGATGTGACGGTGCGCGGCGTCTACAGCACGCTTGGTCTCCGCGCCGATGTCGACATGATTGTCTGGGCACACGCCGAGCGCCTGGAACTGCTTCAGGGGTTGGCGATCGCCATCGACGGGACCGCGCTTGGCGGGCACCTGACGCTCAGGCAGTCGTACATCGGCGTTGGGGGAATGTCCCAATATGATCCGGAGCACGGGCCAGCGTTCGTCAAGGGCATTCCGCCCAAGCGGTACCTCAGCGTCTACCCGTTTACGAAGACCCCGGATTGGTATCTGGTGGAGTATCCCGAGCGCCGGCGCCTGATGGTGGAACATGGCGAGATGGGCCGGGAGTTCCCCGAGATCCTGACCAATACGGTGAACTCCTTCGGCATCCAGGATCAGGAATTCGTGGTTGCCCTCGAGGATGATGACCCGCACCAGCTCGTGAAGATGGTGCAGCGGTTGCGTGCGGCGGAGGTCCGCAAATGGACCGCCCTCGATACCCCGATCTTCCTGGGAGACCGCAAGCCGGCCGGGGCGGTGCTGGACGACATCCGGGGAGGCCGTCTGGCCGCGGCCGTCGTCTGACGATCGCTCGGCGACCGCGGGCGCCCCTGCCGCTACCCGTTGCCAGGCCAGGCGGATAGCGACCTCCATCCCGCCCGGCGCGTCCCCTTGCCGTCCTTCGCCAATGCCTATGGAGAGTGTCGCGGGGCGGCGGACGACTCCGGTGTGACGGTTCGGTTGACCCGGAACGATTGGTCGGCCGCGGACAACAGCCGGGCTTCGGTTGGCAACATCCACGCTATCCCGATCGTTCCGACCACCACGACCAGCATGCTCCGAATCGCGTTCTGCATTCCGAAGGCGTCCGCCAGGGCGCCGACGATCGGCGTCCCGATCGCACCGGCGATAAAGCCGAGCCCAAGAATCAGTCCGGAGGCAACCCCGGCCCGCCCTCGCATCAACTGCTGGGACATTACCAGCAGGAGCGGGGTGGTCGAGGCGGCCAGCAGGCCAACGAGGGCGCCCGTTGCAAATCCCCACGGACCGGGAAACTCGGCAAACAACCAGATCGCGGGGATGGTCAATATCAGGGACCAGAGGATCACAGAGCGTCGTCCGTGCGCATCGGCCAGGTTCCCGGCGCCGATCGCTCCAACGGCGCTCGCAAGGACCACGGTCGTCGCGAGAGGTCCGTAGAAGGAGGGTCCGTAGCCGAGAGACTGGTACCAGATGGGGATGAAGCTGTGCATGCCGAAAATCGGCATTGCCCGGAGCATCATCACCGCGACGATCACCGCCAGAATCCGGTACGGGATCGGCCCCAGGTGACCAATCGCACGAGTCGTGCGCATCTCTGCGCCGTTGAACTGCCCGGACTTCATCGCGAGCAGCAGCCAGATCGCGATCGATACGCCCGGAAGCAGCATGACGGCGGTGCCTTCCATGCCGAAGGTGGCGAACAGGATGGCCCCGACGATCGGTCCGGCGGCGACACCGATCGTGCCTCCGGTCGCATAGATGGACATCGCCGTGTTCTTCTGATGATCGGGGATCACGGCATTGGCGTTGACGGCTCCGAACGGGTGAAACGCACCCGATCCGAAACCGGCGAGCGTCGCCATCACCAGCAGCAGCGGATAGGTGGGGGCAAAGCCGATGGTGGCGAAGAGGATGCCCGTCCAGGCAAGCGCCGCGCCCGTGAAGCGCGTGCCGAAGCGATCGGCGATCCAGCCGAAAAACGGCTGGGACAGCGACGCCGAGCCGCTATAGGCCAGGGAGACGAGCCCCACCGAAGCGAGGTCAAGGTTAAAGCGTCCGGTGAGAAGCGGGTACA
>DASYVY010000369.1:0-3993 GCA_035936535.1 Thermomicrobiales bacterium
GGCGTGGCGAGGGTCTGGATGAACAGACCCTCGGGTTGCTCGAAGGTGACGGCGAAACGGAGGTCGTCGACCTGCTCGATCGTCCACGGGTTCAGGCCAAGGCTGGTCGTCAGATCGGCGTTACGATAGACATCCTCACCATAGAACATAACGTCCGCGACGGTAAAGGGCTGGCCGTCTGACCACTTGTGGCCTTCGCGGAGCTTGAAGGTGTATGTTCGACCGTCGATGGAGACTTCCCACGATTCTGCGACGTTCGGTACGACCGCTTCCCAGGCCGGATCCCAGCGCACGAGATAGTCATACCCGACGGTACGGACAAGCCAGGCGAGATCCTGACCACCGACGATCGCCGTCCGCCAGGTGCCGCCGTACTGTCCCACCTGCTCGGTGGGCTGGACGACCACGGGATTGAGCGGAAGCCGCTCGGCGACCGGAGGAAGGGCGCCGCTGGCGGTTTGCTCCGCGAACAGCGGTGACTCGGCGAACTGGGCGGGCAGGGGGGTCGAGGGCGTCTGCGCCATCGTGCGGAGGGGGAAGCCCATCGCGTAGGCGGCGCCGGCCCCGCCAGCGAGCGCCGCGAAATCGCGGCGGCTCATCGGGATGCCTTGGGTTGGTTTGTCTGAGCCTGTACGACGCATGGAATTCAACTCCTTGTGACGCGCTTCCTGCTCGAACGTCTGGTCGAAAACGCGGGGTCGCAATGGCCCCGGAATAGTGGGATTCCTTCCGTTTCAACTCCTCCCGTATGGGTCATGACCTGCCAGCCCGTTCCGGTGCGGGCTCTCCGCGAAAGGCGATCCGGGCCGGGCAGATGACCAACCGGTACGTGGTCCCAAGCGACGGAGACCCCTGGCCGCATGATCTGGAGTGACTGTAGGTTTCGCGTTGACGCTGCTATATTATATATCTCCTGGCAACTTGTCCATGTATGGTGATGTTCGTCTCCCTGGGCGTCACTCGAGAGGACCGACCACGATCACCGGTCCCGCGTCCCACTGGACGGTGAGCGTCCCATCATCCAGCCAATGCACGTCCGGGGAGACGATCGCATTTTCCGCAGCTGAACCCAGGGTGACGACGCAGATCAGCGCGTGACTGTCTCTAACCGCATCGACCTCCAGGACCGGCAGGATGTACCGGCCGTAGACGCTGTTGAGCGATGCGTCGCCCTTCCAGGCGTCAGGTAATCGGGCCCGATCGTACCCGGCGATCCCCGAGATGGTGCCTGTCAGACCATTCGCTGAGGCTGTCGAGCGCATGGGGTTCGCCGTGGCGGAACTAGTTGGGATCGCTCCCGCATGATACCCGAGCGCGAATCCTCCTTCCACTGCGCGGACCGATGGGGAGCCGTCGGCCAGTTCCACCCGGTGCGCGCGAAGATGACTATCGCCGTGCGTGACGATCACCGTCTCGATCCGGTGGCGATGCTCGCCCAGAATCTGTTCGTACCGGAACCGCAGCCAGCCCGGCTCCCCAACCGCTCCCGCAAGGATTGCGTCGCGGTGGCCAATGTGATCACCACTGATCAGGCAGAGCATGCTGTCCGGCGAGGGTGTTCCTCCGGAAAGACCGGCGTTGAAGGGCGCCTGCGATGCGTAGACGAACTTCCCGTATTTGGCGGGATAGCGTGAGCTCTTCGCCGAGAAGCGCTGGATTCCCCCAGTCAGCCGCGATCCGACCAGGATCCAGCCTGGCTCGGGCAGCACCGTCGTAAAGTCGTCGGCTTCCACGAGGAGGGGTTCTTCGGCTTCATTCCAGAAGGGGTCGTCATCGGGCAACGTCCAGAGCGCGCCGAACGCCTGCATCGCCCAGTAGGTCGACCCGGTTGCGATGTAGGGTTCCCGCACGTCCAAACTGCCTTCAGCGGAGAGCTCCTGTCGCAGCGTACCGTCAGCGCGGATCGCGCCCGCGTCGACGTACGAGCGGATATGACGGCCCACCAGGCGGCGGAGCATCCCGGCCGAGTGCGGCCAAACTCCCGCGTGATAGGCCCAGACCGGTGCGCCAAGGCGGGCGAACTTGTACGAGAGACTGCGCCCGTATTCGGGGTATCGGCCCTCCGCGTCGAAAAAGGAAGGGAGATGCACCATGAGCTGCCGGATCCGATCGAGCAGCTCATCCCGTCGGACAACGTCCGACATCCCATCGACCTGCGACCAGGCGAGGACATGGGAGCTGAACACCCAGAGGGCATAATCGTCGAAGTGGTTGACGCCTCGGGCTGGCCCGTCATCGTACCAGCCGTTGCCGCAGTAGACCTCGTCCAGCCATGTGAGGACGTCATCGATGATCGACTGGTCGTGCGGTGCGCCCAGCGCCTTTCGGCTCGCGTGATTCAGCGCCCAGAACAGCGACCAGTTGTTCCTCCAGGCGGGCGGCCGCTGCCCGCATGCCTCCAGCCAATCGATGATTCGCAGGCGCTCCGGATCATCGAGCGTTTCCCAGATTCGGGAGCGGCTTTGCCAGAGGGCGAACGCGACTTGCCCGCTTTCGACCGTCCGCTGGTCGGAGGCCCCCGGCGTCACGGGGACACCCCAGTACCCGCTGGAAAGGGGATCGGTGCCTGCCAGGAGCGCCCGTCGCGTCAGGTCGGCGGTGTCGTACCGCTGGCCCCGCCACTCCACGACCGGGTCGCGCTCAGGCCGGGAGAGCCAGCCGCCGAGACCCCAAAGCATGCGCGTCACGCCTTCGTAGGAACCGCCCGCATCGTGCTGGTTGGGGACTCCGTCGATGAGCGTTCGCGCGCCGCTGGAGTCGAGGTGGTCCGCCCATCCCGCGACAAGGCGGGCCCAGAGCTCGCCGGCTTCTTGCAATGTGAAGGGAGCGGTGTTCGGCATGGCGTGGTTCCTGATGTCGCGCCTCGAAGGCAATGGGAGAAGAGTCGGCCGCTCCCTGGTAAGCAGAGGGCACTAAGCCGGCCCGGCCTTACGCCTTGACATCGACCCCTTGTCCTATACCATATATCCCGCGCCGGACAACCCGTTCGTATCCTGTAGCGTGCGTCTCCGGAGTTCGCGGAATCTCCGGGTAAGGTCGCTGGACTGAGAGCGATATGCTTCCGCATCGAGGCACTGAACGTCTACCTGAGTGGAAGTGCTTGCGGTGCCCGCTGTGAGCAGGAAGGAGTGGGTCGATCTCCGGAGACGGGGGTATTCGAGTCGATCTGCTGGAGCAATCAGGATCGATTTAGGGCCGGTGATAGGGAACGCAGCAGCGCAAGCGAGCACTGACTGGGCCCGTACACTGTGATTGGGAGCGAATTTTACGGTGATCGTGACCCATGACGTCGCCAGGGCGGTTAGCGTCCGACAAGCGGTAGAACACCCCGCTGTCTGGGCCCTGGATTACGGATCCCGCCCGAAGCCCTTCTTCCATCCGGTCCGCACGCCACAGGGGCATACGCTGTCGATCTCCGAGCCTCATGATCACACCTGGCATCGGGGCCTGTGGTTTACGTTCAAGTTCGTCAACGCAGACAACTTCTGGGAGGAGCGTGAGCCATTCGGAGTGCAGCGCATCCGTGGTGTTCCGACGGTTACTCATGGTGATCCGCAGTCCCTGACGCTCGACCTGACGCTGGACTGGATGCCGCCCGGCGATCAATACGCAATCCTGTCCGAACGGCGGACGATTACGTGGCGCGAGCATGACGACGCATCCGTGTTCGACTGGACGACAGTCGTCACCCCGTCCAGGGACGTAGAGCTCGACCGCACGCCATATACGACGTGGGGCGGGTATGGCGGCTTGTCGTTTCGTGGCTCCCGTCACTGGCATGTGGACCGGTACCTGCTGCCGGACGGAGCGATGATCGTCTGCCCCCGGGGTTCCGTGCGCCATGGTGCGATCTCTCCGGCCAGCTCGATGGTGGTCCGGGCCTGATGGGCGGCGTCGCCATGCTGGATCATCCGGACAACCCGCGCCATCCCACGCCGTGGTATGCGGGTAGCGGGTCGGGTACGTTCATCAATGCCGCGTTGCTCTTTCACG
>DASYVY010000370.1:0-2888 GCA_035936535.1 Thermomicrobiales bacterium
GGCGCTTTCCGACTTGCAGGAGCGGTGGGACGTTCCGGTCTATGCGCATCCGCTGGAACTGCCGCATCTCACCGGGCAGAAGGATTACAACCCGCCGGATCCGACCGTCGGCGGGGGCGCGATGGCGCTCATGTCGTTTGCCTACCCTGAGAAGGCCAGCGACCTCGGCGACCGGGTTCAGGCACTCCCCGCCGATGGGAGCGTGCCGGGGATGCCCGGGTGGCGCTGGATTCACGTGCCCGGCCACACCGCTGGGCAGGTCGCGCTGTTCCGGGATCAGGATCGCGTCCTGATCGCCGCCGACGCCTTCGTGACCGTCCAGCAGGAATCGCTCTACGCAGTCGCCACCCAGAAGCAGGAGGTCCACGGCCCGCCCGCGTACTTCACGCCGGACTGGGACGCGGCGCGGCGGTCCGTGGAAGCACTGGCGGCGCTTACTCCAGCGATCGCGGCAACGGGGCACGGTACGCCGATGTCGGGAACAGACCTGACCCAGGGGCTCGATGCGCTGGTAGCGAACTTCGACGAGATCGCCGTGCCGGATCGTGGGCGCTATGTCCCCGATGCGGACGAGTAACCCGCAAGGCCAGGCGACGGTCGCTGACCTTCGAAGGGAGTTACGGCTGACTCAGTACCTTGTCCAGCGTTTTTCATCCGATTGCCCACCCAACCACCTCATCCTGCGCGTAGCGATGGGCCGCATCCGCTCCATCCCTTGGGGATGGCCCGTGTAGGATCTCTGTGCGAAGCACATTCCCTGCTGGGTGAACGTTTGCACGTCCACCACGGTAGACCGGCTTCACAGGCGATGCCAAAGGCATCGAGCGGATGCGGCCCATCGCCGGGGATTCTTCATAGGTGATCCCCCAGGGATCAAGCGGATGCGGCCCATTCCTTCGGTCAGAATGACAATACGCGTTGCGCACAATACTGTGAACTGGACAAACCACTCAGTCCCGAGAGTTGGTGTTCGAGGGCCACCCGATTGTGGAGAACGGCACGGCATAATGCTCGTCTCGCTCGGGCCGCTCCAGCAGGAATGCGTCATCCTCGGAGTAATACCGGGCGATTGCGGGATCATCGCCGGCGAACGCCCGGATCGCTTCCCATGACTCCCAGAACGTCAGCGTCATGATCTCCGTCCGGTCGCCGAGATCGTTTCGCAGAATGTAGGCGCCGAGGTTTCCCGGCGTGGATTGATAATCTCGCACACCGGTTTCCCCGACATAGGCGACGTAGCGGTCGGCGTCCTTCAGGCGGACAGTGCCGTGCCAGATGCGTGCGATCATCGGCTCCTCACGTTTCCCGTGCGGATGCCGCGATCGCGGCGATCCACTCGCCGTGCTCCGGATAGTGCTCGATCGTGTTTCCGATCACCTTCTGGAGGATCGTCGGCGCGTCGGCGCTGTCGCCGACACCGTCGGTCCACCGCTGACCCAACCGCTCCAGGGTGGTGGCGTCGAGCGCCGCGAGGAGATCGCGGTGGGTCGAGTTCCGCGCCTCCATGACCCGAGCGAGCGAATCATTCACCGTCTGGGCACGGATCTGCTCGTTGATCGCATCGAGATCATCCGCTTCCCAGAGGGTGCTATCCACCACCATCGTCGTGTTCTGCGGTTTCCCGTCCCGGATGATTCCCACCACCGAAGCTTCCCAGGCGGTGAGGTGGGCGATGTGATCCTTGATCGTCCACCCGGCCGCATCGGTTGGCCCGGTGATGACGTCGTCCGGGTAGCGCGCGAGCTGCGCATCGAGCGCGTTCCACGCCTCCTCGATCCGGGCGACGAGGTCGTCGACATCCCAGGGTTCCTGCACGTCTGCCACGTTCTCTCCTTGTCCGTGTGCGATCCTGATCCCCACCATGCACAAGAACAACGTATCAGCACCCACAGGGTGAGATGGTGTTCGCTCGCTGATCGAAAATGGCTGATCCACGAGCATCCGGACAATTGGGCTGGCCGTTCTTCCATCGGCCGATCGACAGACGATCCTCCTTGCGGACAATCATTCCGCCATACGAAAGGACCGCCCATGCCACTACCCCCCGACTACACCGAGCGCGTCTACGCCGGTGTGCTGGGCAAGATCATCGGTGTCTACCTTGGCCGGCCGTTCGAGGGCTGGACCTACGAGCGCATTATGGCGGAGCTGGGCGAGATCACCTCGTACGTCCATGAACGCCAGGGCGTCCCCCTTGTCGTGACCGACGACGATATCTCGGGGACGTTCACCTTTCTCCGTGCCCTGCCGGACTACGGCAACGACCCGGAGCTGACGCCCGCCCAGATCGGCCAGACCTGGCTGAACTACATCATCGAGAACCGCACCATCCTCTGGTGGGGAGGGATGGGCAATTCCACCGAGCACACCGCCTTTCTACGTCTCAAGGCGGGAATCGTGCCGCCGCGGAGCGGGTCCATCGGCCTCAACACGAACGTCGTCGCCGAGCAGATCGGGTCCCAGATCTTCATCGACGGCTGGGCGATGGTCTCCCCAGGTGACCCCGAGCGGGCGGCCAGCCTGGCGCGCCGGGCGAGCAGCGTCAGCCACGACGGCGAGGCAATCCACGGCGCCCAGGTGGTGGCCGCAATGGAAGCGCAGGCGTTTGTCGAGCCCGACATCAACCGTCTGATCGAAACCGGTCTCTCCTTCATCCCGAGGGACTCGGTTATCGCCAGGTTGATCGCCGACATCCGGGAGTGGCACGCCCGGGAACCGGACTGGCGCAAGACGCGGTCGATGATCGCCGCCAATTATGGTTACGACAGATATCCCGGCAACTGCCACATGGTGCCCAACCACGCCCTGATCATCCACAGCCTGCTCCATGGGGATGACGACTTCCAGAAGTCCCTGATGATCGTCAATACGTCCGGTTGGGATACGGA
>DASYVY010000371.1:0-11598 GCA_035936535.1 Thermomicrobiales bacterium
GGCCATCGTGACCGGCAAGGAGTAAGCGGCCGAAAGGCAGGGAACAGCCCGGAGCGATTGCTCCGGGCTGTTCCTGCCTTTCGGCCGCTTACTCCTTGCCGGTCACGATGGCCCCCACCTGCTCGCGAACCGGGCCCGCCAGCAACCGCATCGTTGTCCGGATGCGCTCCTGAGATGCTCCCATCGCGTAGACATTCGCCAGCAGGAGATCGAACGGAACCTGCTCCCGCGCCGTGGCCAGTGCCCGGGCGACCGTTTCCGGGCCTCCCGCGAACATCACCTCGTTCTCCAGCATGGACGCAATCTGCTGCCGTGCACTGGACCGGCGATCGTTGCGGCTCCCCTCGCCCGCGTCCTCGCCCATGCGCTCCGCGATCCGCATTAGGTCCTCCTCGACCTGCTCGTGAACGATCGCATCGGTCTCGCCCACGATCACCGATCGCATCAGCGCGATCGTGCCAGAACGTCGCGCCGGCTCGATCTCCCGCAGTTCCGACGTTCGGGCGTCCCGCCCGGAGATGAATGCCGCAACGGTCTGGCGCAGGTGTGCCGACGGCTTGAAGCCAACGGCGACCCCCATTCCCTGCGAACCCATCCACTGCGCCGCCGCCGGATCCGTGCCCGCGAACCAGAGGGGTGGGTGCGGATCCTGGGCGGGAAGCGGAGCGATCGCGAGGTCGCGCACCCGGATGTCTCCCCGCTCGAACGACACCTGACCTCCAGTCCACAGCGCCCGCAACAGCGCCAGGCGCTCCTGGAAATGGGCAACGCGCTGGGCGGGATCGACACCGAGCGCGATCAGCTCCTCCGTTCGGTGCCCCAGCCCGAGGCCGACTTCCAGACGTCCGCCCGTCAGCAGGTCCAGCATCGCGATCTCTTCGGCGAGTTGTACCGGCACCCGGATCGGCAGCGTATAGGCAAGCACACCAAGGCGCATCCGCCCCGTCCGCTGCGCGGCGGCGGCGATCCAGGCGGTGGCGGACGGGCAGGCGTAGTTGGGAAGGAAGTGCCGCTCCGCGACGAACGCGGCGGAGAAGGCGAGCTCATCCGCGAAGGCGAGGTCATCCAGTCGCTTTGCGTACATCTCCGTCGGGTCGTCGCCGATCAATGGATCGCGCTGCATGATGTCGAACAGCCCGATCTGGATCGGGTTCGTCCGCTCGGATCGGGCAGCGGTATCGTGGTCGGTCATCAGGAACAGGTACTCCCGAAACTGCGTGGATGAGGGCGACAGGTGACCGAGTCCCCGGAACGAGCATACCGGAATCGATGCCGATATTCCGGTGGTTTTAGATGTCCCCGAGCCTCGACAGGCAGCAGAAAGGCCGGCCCCGAGGGACCGGCCTTTCTGTCCTGGACACTACGGCTGTTCCGCGCTACGAGCGCGCAACCTCCACCGTAATGCCCTCAGATGTGAGACTACTCATGGGCATCACCTCCTTCACCCTAATCGGTCCGGCGAGTGTGCTGGCGGCGTGGAAGCAGATGCCCTCACCGTGCAATTACAGTAGCATGCGGAAATCGGAGCGTCAACCAGTGGTGAATCAATGCAGGATTATGCGCGTCCGGTTTGCGAGGCCGAGCCGACTCCATCCACGAGGCGCCCTTCCTCCGGCCAGAGGTACCTGTCCGGCAACCGGTTGGCCAGCGATGGGATTTGCTCCCGGATCCGCCGCTGGGTTGCGAAATCGAGCGTCGCGCTGATCACGGTCGGCTCGTCCGAAGCCTGGGCGATGATGACCCCCCACGGATCGACGACCATCGAGCGTCCGTGACACCACAGACCGGGTGGATGCTGGCCGACCTGGCCCGGCGCGACCATGTAGACAGCGTTCTCGATTGCCCGCGCCCGGATCAACGGCTCCCAGTGGTCCTTGCCGGTCGCCATCGTGAAAGCTGATGGAAGGACGATCACATCGGCGCCGCGCAGCGCGAGGATCCGGAACAATTCGGGGAAGCGGATGTCGTAGCAGATCGCGAGGCCAACGGTGATCCCGTCAAGATCGAATGTCACGATCTCCTCGCCCGGCGCAATCGTCGCCGACTCCCGGTAGGCCGTGTCCGAGGTGATGTCGACATCGAACAGGTGGATCTTGCGGTAGCGAGCCAGCTCGTGCCCGTCCGGACCGAAGACGACTGACGTATTGAACAGGCGCGGCTCTCCCTCGATGCGCTCGAAGAATGAGCCGCAGTGGAGAATGATTCCAAGCTCGCGTGCCCGCTCCGCCAGCTCATCCGTGAGTGGACCGGGGATTGTCTCGGCGGCGGCGGCATTGCCCGATATCGGGCCGAGATACGTCCACACCTCCGGCAGCGCGACGAGGCGGGCACCGGTCGCGGCGGCGCGTTCGATCCCCGCGAGTGCAGCGTCGATGTTTGCCCGCTTGTCGTCGCCAGAGTTCATCTGGACGACCGCAACCTGCAACGTGGCAATGTGGTCGGGTTCATGCTGGAAGAGGAGGGCATCGGTCATGGTGGCGGTTCCCAACGAGCCTCGGCGCCTGATGTCGATGCCGGGATAGTACCACCGGGCGGGCTCCTGAAGTGCGGACGCCGATCATGCGGGTCCCGGTTCAGGATGGGCGACGGTCGCCCGCGATCCCGTGCGTCGCGTCCTCGAGCGCCGCGCGCAGCATGACGGAAACCCACGACCGGAACGGCCGCCAGCCGTCGGTGATCGCCCGGATCCGCTCAGGGTCGGGAACCCGGTCGAGAGCGTAGGCGTGCTGGACCGCCCTGGCAAACCGTGCTTCGGTGAGGGGAATGCGGTCGATCTCGCCGACGCCGCGGATCATGACCAGTTCGGCGCTGAACTCCCCGATCCCCGGCAACGTCTTGAGACGCTCGCGTCCCTCCTCCGGTGAGAGACGGCGCAACACGTCCACGTCGAGAAAGCCGGCGGTGGCGGCTTCCCCAAGCGAACGCAGGAACCCGATTTTGCGATCGGACAATCCCGGGAATCGTTCCAGCCGCGACAAGCGTTCCGGAGCCGGAAAGGCCGCGACATCCTCTGCTCCGATCGTCATGTGATTGCCGAGCGCATCCGCCATGTGGGCCTTGATCCGCGCCGCCTGAGTGATGCGGACCCGGTTGCCGATGATCGCCCAGGCAGCCGCCTCGTACGGCGAGTAGAAGAGGACCGGTCGCAATCCCCTGTATCGCTCCCAAAGCGAGCGAAGCACGGGATCACGGTCGATCACCGCGTCGTAACCGGTGCCATCGGCGTCAAGGGAAAGAATCCTCGCGACCTGCTCGCATACCTGCTCCGGATCCCTGCTTCCGAAAGTATGGACGGTCACCCCTGCGCCCCCCTCCCTCGGTGTGACCCGCGCGCCCGCGGTGGTCCAGGTACCATCCGCCGGGAATGCCAGCCGCAAACCCGCACGATCTGGAGCGTCGTACTCCGCCGGCGCGAATCCTTCCAGGAATCGCACACTTGCTCCAAACGAGAATGGTCCTCTTGCTCCGATCTCAAACGGCCCGGCGATCCCTCCAGGCTGCCCTTGCACTGCCATTCATCGCTCCATGATGTATCAGGACCCTGACATCTGTATCCTGATATCAGGGTTCTGATACCCTGCAAGCGGAAGGAGGACATCGCGTGGGTGCTTCTGCTGAACAGCCCGGGTATCTCATTCATCGAATCGGTTACCGGCTCAAAGTGGCACAACACGCGCAGCGCCGGTTGATGGATGCGGCGTTGCGGAAGCATGGCCTGACGGTCCCGCAGTACGCGGCGCTGAGTATCCTGGCCGACCATCCGGGAGCATCGAACGCCGATCTCGCCCGCCGGAGTTTCGTCACTCCCCAAACGATGACGGATATCCTCGGTGCTCTCCACCGTGCCGGCCTCGTCAGGCGGACACCGCATCCGGCGCATGGCCGGATCCTGCAATACTCGCTGACCGATGCGGGAGAACTCGCCCGGCAGCGTACCGACGCGGCGGTGATGGAGATCGAACTCCGGATGCTTGCGCCTCTTTCGGCCAGCGATCGGGCGGCGCTTCTTGACCTGCTGGACCGTTGCATTGCCGCTCTCGGCGAGGATGATGACACCCGCACGACGCCTGATATACTCGCGAAGATGTAATCGCCCCGCCCTCCAGACCCGCCAGCATCGCCAGCACTGGATCACTCGCCGCCGATGGGAGCGGGTACATGGAGTATCTCTGGGTCGGGATCGGTGGTTTTTTCGGGGCGAACGCGCGGTATGCGATGACACGCCTCGCGGTTGACCGGTTCGGACCGAATTACCCCTGGGGCACATTCCTGATCAACCTGGCCGGCGCGTTCCTGATCGGCGTCGTCCTGACCATCATCACGGATCGCGCCATCGCCGACCCGTTCTGGCGGCAGGTGATCGTGGTCGGCTTTCTCGGCGGGTTCACGACATTCAGCGCGTACACATTCGAGGCGATCGCCCTCGCCCAGCGTGGCGACTGGGGCGCGGCCGGGTTCTACGTGCTGGGAAGCAACGTCCTGGGATTGGTCGCCTGCCTCGCCGGTATCGGCCTGGCCCGGAGCCTGGGGCTGTAAGATCGCGTGACGGCCCGCTCCTGAGCACCAATCGTAGCGGCGAACCTGGTGGTCGCCTCGGTACGGACCTCCCAGCCATTACGGGGAAGGGCGGAGCGGCTTTCCAACGAACCCCCGGGCGGGCACCCGAATCGACCACGCTCAGATGCCAGACGTACGGGCGGACTCCAGGCCTGCCCCACCCGGAGAACAACCCGCTGAAGGGCCACGTCGAGCGTGCGAACGAGGGTCGACATGGAGTCGACCCGTACAAGACACTCGTTTCCGGGAAGGACCGCCTCCGCAAGCGATCCGATCCTTACCTGAAGGTCTGCACGGTCAGGAACACGCAGAGCAGCAGCAGGATCGCCAGCAGCACGAAGATGATCGCCAGGCATGATCGCGACGCCGAGCCGAGGTCACGCGGGTTGACGAGCCCTTCGTCGGGGTCTCCGGGACGGTCCCAACCGGGGTCCGGGACGCGAATGACTCTTCGCCCCTCCCCTTCCTGCCCGGGCGTGGGTGTTGAGGCATCGTCTGTCATGGTTCGGATGGCTCAGTCGTGCCTGTCTTCGTCTCGGCGTTGGCAAGACGCCAGACATGAACGATCCGGGTCAGGGCGGTGACGTGCGTCGCGATCGCGAGCGCCCAGAGAGCCCACAAGGGCTGGTTGATGATCAGGCACAATGCCAGCAGCACGACGCGCTCCGGCCTGGCGACGAGCCCGACCGAGGCGCTGTACCCTACCGCCTCGGCGCGCGCGCGGGCATAGCTGATGAGCAGTGCGCCGGACGCCGCGATCAGGATCAGGACCGAGCCGATATGGTCGTCCTGCGTCTGGTTGAGCCAGACGAGCAAGCCGAGGTAGACCACGAATTCCGAATAGCGGTCGAGCGTGGCATCGAAGAACCCGCCGAATCTCGATACCGTACCCGTTGCCCGGGCGATCGCTCCGTCGACCATGTCGAAGGCGCTGGCGACCAGCAGCAGTACACCGCCGATTCGGGGATGCCCGGACGCGATCACCGCCGCCACACCGGCATTGAGCAGAAGGCCGACGACAGTCGCCATGTTCGCCGTCATGCCGGCCCTTGCCAGCCACTGCCCGACATGGAGCATGTATCGACGGACCCACTGGCCAATCCGCTCCGAAATCAAAGCCCTTCCCCTTCGTGCCGCCCCTGACCCGGAGTGAACGCGCATGGTCCACGGTTCGCGCGGCGAGACGCACCGTGTCCCTGTGCCATCGATTGTATGCCAGCCGGAGATGTCACGTTGATGGGACGCGGCACAGGGTCGCCTATCGGAAGTCCTGCCGCCATGGTGCGTACCGGGCCGAGTCGGCGGCCTGTCGGTACACATCCAGCACCTGCGTCGCGATCTGCGACCAGTCGAACTTCCGGGCCGATGCCCGGCCTTCGGCCCGCATGCGTGCCCGCAGATCGCGATCGGCCAATGCCCGCACGAGACCGAGCGCCAGCGCCTGAGGATCCTTGGGTTCGACCAGGATCCCATCGTGCTCCGGCGTGACAACACTCGCGTAGCCAGGGATGTTCGTCGCCACCACGGGAAGCCCTGCCGCCATCGGCTCGATGATCACGTAACCGAAGCTCTCGTTCCCGGTCGAAGGCACGCAGGCGACATCGCAACTGGCGTAATAGCGGGCCTTGTCCTCCTGCGACACGAACCCCTTGAACTCCACCCCGAAGATGCCGTACCGCTCCATCAACGTCGCGAATTTCTCCGGTTTTCCGGCGCCGACCACGATCAGCCGCACCTTCGGGAACTGCTGGCGCACGAGCGGAAGCGCCCGCAACAGGTATCGGAAGCCCTTGCGGGATTCCTCGAAGCGGCCCACGAACAGGATCCGCGGGGTGCCATCGTTGGCCCAAGGGAACGGCTCGACGTGGTCGCCATAGCGAAATACGTCGATTCCATTCGGAATGACGTTGTACGGCCCGTCGAAGTACTGCCGCATCAGGTCACGCGCGGGTGGAGAAACCGCAATACGGCCATCGAGGCGCGTCAGCACAAACGACATGTATGGCTTGAAAGCGGTGTACCAGGGATTGGAGTCACTGTATGAATGAAAGGTTCCCACATTCACCGCCGAGGAGTTGAGCAGCACCATGTAGGGCAGCACGGGCGCCAGCGGTTCGTGCAGGTGCACGATGTCGAATTGCTCGCGGCGCATGATCTCCTTGACGTCCGCGTACAGCGTGACATCGAAGGTCAAGCGCATGCGGGAACCGTTGCCCGGAATGGTGATCGTGCGACCGATTCCGTAAAAGCCTTCGCCGACTTCAAGACCGCCGAGATCGCCGCGAGGAGCCATCACGGTCACATCATGGCCCAGGCGCCGGAACTCGTCGCGAAGATGAGCGACGTGTTCCGCCACTCCCCCTGGCTGCTGCATGCTGTACGGCGAAACGAGTGCAATCTTCACAGGGGCGATTCTACCGCAGCCACACCCTCCCGCCCGTTTGTGCCGGGCGGCGAGTCACTCAAACCGTAGCAATCCGGAAGAAGACGTGGGCGGCGGCCCATGACAGTCTGATGAGATTGGCCAATGTGACTTACCCGACGCACGGAAATGATCGAGGCGCCCAACAGGAGCACGCATGAGCGAGACCAACACACCTGCCGTCGGCACGCTCGCCGGATTCGACCTTACCGTCGACGACGCCCCAGCGATTCGCGACTTCTACGCATCGGTCATCGGCTGGGACGTCGAAACGCTGGATGTCGAGGATCACCAGGATTACGTCATGAAGGCCCCCGGAGGTGGGGATTGGGTTGCGGGCGTCTGCCACCGTCTGGGACCGAACGCCGATCTTCCGCCGCTGTGGATCGTCTATGTGTATGTCGCCGACCTCGGCGCCAGCATGCGGCGGTGCGTGGAGGGCGGCGGCAAGGTTCTGGCCGGTCCCAAGGGTAGCGGCGACAACGGCCGCTACTGCGTCATCCAGGATCCAGCCGGAGCGGTTCTCGCCCTGATGCAGCGTGGCGGTTCCTGACGCAGCGGATGGGTTCTGGAAGCGCTCGCTCCTGGCCGGATCGGGCATGGGGTCAGGGACTCCGGAGACGCTGGCGACGGGTTTGCATCACGATCAAGCCGGTGATGGCGAGCGCGCCGCCGAGGATCTTCAGGGGACCGAACGCTTCCGAGAACACGATCGCCGAGAGTACCCCGCTGATGATCGGGACGAGCAGGTTCCAGCTCGTCGCCGCCATCCCGCGCTGGCCGATTGCCCAGTTCCACATGATATAGGCGAGATAGACCGGGAAGATCGCCATGTACGCCAGCGTGAGCCAGGCAGAAACGTGTAGCGCGGTCCACTCCTCGCGGATCGCCGCCGGTGCACCCACGATCAGCAGCGGCACCGTGCCGATCGCGGTCGCGTAGGCCGATACCGTTTCCGGTGGATATGCCCGGACCAGCGGCCTGTTCACGATGCCATAGAGCGCGAACGACGCCGCCGCGGCCAGGCTCAGCGCGTTACCCAGCATTCCGCTATCGCCGGTGCGCTCGGCCAGGAAGATCACGACGCCTGTGAGCGAGACCCCAACCCCGGCCCAGGTCATCAGGGGAGGCCGCTCGCCCCGGACCGCGACGAACGCCAGCGAAAAGAGCGGGATCATCGAGATCATCAGCGAGCTCGAAAACGCGGATGTATTGGCGAGTCCAAGCGTGAAGGCGATCTGGTAGAAGGCGTATCCGGTGATGCCGGCGACGGCGAACGTTGGCCAATCGGCGCGCCGGACGACCCAGTACCGTGCTTTCCCTTCCCGCCCTCCCCGTTGCCCCCGAACGGCGAGAACCGTGAGAGCGATCACCGAGACCGCCAGGAAGCGGGCAAAGATAAACGCCAGTGGCTCGATGTCGTCGAACGCATCCTTGGTGATCACGAATGTCGACGCCCACATCACCACCACAAGCAGCGACGAGATCTCTGGCAGCACGGACGCCGGAAACGTCAATGCCACCCCCGATCGTGTATGCGCATCCGGCGTGGTGGTCGACCGCTCTTCCCGCAGTTCCGTGCTCACGCGCCGCCCTTCCCGGCGCATGGGCCGGAGCCGCGTCGCCAGCTCATCCTAAACGCGGACCGCCGTACCTGACGCCGCGACCATCAGCATGCTGCCGTTGGAGCCGATCGTTTCGTAATCGATATCAACCGCAATGATGGCATTGGCTCCCAGGCGCTGTGCCTTCTCGGTCATTTCCGAGATCGCGATCTCGCGTGCCTGCCCAAGCTCCCGCTCGTAGGCGGTCGATCGCCCACCGACGAGGTCCCGCACGCCCGCGAAAAGATCCTTCATGATGTTGGCACCGAGGATCGCCTCCCCGGTGACGATGCCCAGGTACTGCGCGATCGGCTGTCCATCGAGTGTGTTTGTCGTCGTCACGATCACGGTTCGTGTCTCCTTGTGCTTGCCTCGTCCTGCGCAGTTCCGTTCACCTTCCCCGGCCAATCGACTGGACCGGCTGGACCGGCTGGCCTGTCCTGTCGCGACGCCCTTGGTGAGTATGATCGGCTGCGACGACAAGGCCGTCGGTCGCGATCCGCACGTGATCTGGCAAGAGCCGCTCGACATCCGCCATTCGTCCCATGTCGTGACCGAGATGGGTCAGGAACGCACGACGCGGATGGAGGTCGGCAATGACGTCCAACGCTTCGGCGAGGCTCAGGTGCGCGGGATGTTCGTCCTGCCGCAGCGCGGTCAGGACCAGCACGTCGAGATCCCCCAGCAGCGCCATCGATGCTTCCGGGATCGTGCGCACGTCGGTCACGTAGGCGACATCGCCGATTCGGAAGCCAACGATCGGCAGGCGCCCGTGAAAGACGGGAATCGGCGTGATCGTCAGGTCATCGATCGCAAATGGCCGGCGCTCGTCGAACTGGTGAAGATCGAGGTCGGGCTTGCCGCCGAAATAGGAAAAGGAATGATCAAAGGCGTAGGAGAAGCGGGCGCTCAGGTCACGGGCGGTGGCCTCTGTCGCCCAGGCCGGGATTCGGCTCTTCTGCATCTGGTTGTAGCGTCGAAGTTCGTCCAGTCCGGCGGTGTGATCGGCATGGGCGTGCGTAAAGAGCACGGCATCGATCCGGGTGGTGCCCGAGCGAAGCATCTGCACGCGCAGGTCTGGGGACGTATCGATCAGGATCGTCTTGCTGGCAGTCTCGATCAGGACGGAGGTCCGCAGGCGCGTATCACGGGGATCACTCGAACGGCAGGTCTCGCAATCGCAGCCGATCACGGGAACGCCGGTCGAGGTGCCGGTGCCGAGGAATGTCAGGTCAATCACGGGGCCTACTTCCGAACACGACCCTTACGGTCCATAACCCTGCCCGCCGCGCGCCGGATGCGCTGTCGCACGCGACCCAGTATAGAGGGAGAAGGCCGGTCACCCGATGAGTGGGCAGGTTGCCTTGCACGTCCGGTCCGCTCCCGCTACGCTGGCCAGGTCGAGACATCCGGTCCCGATGGTTGCCAGGGGCAAGCCCACGTGATCCGAAGTCACCACCGTGACGCCCACGGTGCGGTCCCCATTATTCCGTTCTACGGATAATCTCCGCTGTCCTGTCATCGGCCATCCGGCCACCTGCGCCATTGGACAGCGGGAACAGGCGCGGTCGGTTTCATCGCTGAGATGGTCTGACGCCCTCTCCTCCCGCCCTCGACGGGAGTCCCTCCTCGTGTTTCGCGTGCTTCGGCGTATCACCCGGATACGTCACGATCCCTTCAGGCCATGCCCGCTAATTCCCGTTTTCCGTCGTGACGCCCGCTCCGGATTGTGGGCGAATCGCGATTTCATGAACCTCTGGGGTGCCGAGACCATCTCCCAGTTCGGTTCCCAGATCACGCCGGTCGCGATCCCGTTGCTCGCCGCACTAACGCTCAATGCAACGGCATTCGAGATGGGCCTGCTCGCCGCGGCGAGCGGGCTTCCCTTGCTCGTTGTCGGCTTTGTCGCCGGGGCATGGGTGGACCGGCTGAAACGTCGACCGATCATGCTGGCGATGGACATTGGACGGGCCATCACGCTGCTGGCGATTCCGATCGCCGCGTTCCTCGACCGGCTCAGCATCGAACTGCTGATGGCGGTGTCCCTCGTCGTGGGTCTGCAGACCGTCTTCTTCAATGCGGCGTATGCCTCGATTCTTCCGCGACTGGTGGGGCGGGCGCAGATTGCCGACGCCAACGGCAAGCTCTACGCAAGCATGCCCGTCTCTCAGGTCGCCGGGCCTGCCCTCGCCGGATCGCTGATCTCGCTGATGTCGGCACCGATCGTGATCCTGATCGATGCCGTCAGCTTCGCGTGGTCCGGTTGGTTCATCAGCCGGATCAGCGACAGGGAGATAACACCGGATCGGTCACGGTCCGGTCGACACTTCTGGCGCGAGGTGCAGGAGGGTTTCCAGACCCTGTTCGCGTCTCCGGTACTGCGCGCGACAACCGCCAGCTCGACGACGATCAGTCTCGCCGGTTACATGTTCCTTGCCGTTTACGTGCTGTACATGACGGATGATCTCGGCTTGTCCGCGACCGGAGTCGGGTTGGTCTACGCCGCCGGCGGGGTCGCATCCCTTGTCGGCAGCATCTTGGCCCACCGCCTGTCACGGGCCCTTGGCGTTGGCCCGACACTGATCTGGTCAGCGGTCGCCTTCGGAGTCTTTGGACTGACCGTGCCCCTGGCGATCCTGGTGCCGATATACGCCCTGCCGCTGGTCGTGTTCGCCGAGCTCATGCAGTGGATGGCACTCGTTGTCTTCAACGTGCTCGGGCTCAGCCTCCGCCAAACCTTGACGCCCGACCACTTGCAGGGCCGTGTCTCATCGTCGAACCAGATGATCGTCGGCGGTATGCAGCCGATTGGATCATTTCTCGGCGGGGTGAACGGGAGCACATTCGGGGTTCACACCACACTGATCGTCGGTTGCGCGGGAATGTTCCTAGCGGCCGCATGGGTGTGGCTGTCGCCCACGGCCGACCTGAAGGAGATGCCGGTGGAACCGGACCCTGCGCTCGGACGCCTCGGTACTACACGACCAGCCAATTGACGTGCCCGGTCGCGGATTC
>DASYVY010000372.1:0-5273 GCA_035936535.1 Thermomicrobiales bacterium
AACACCAACTGGCCCTCGCCATGCCGCAGCTCGATCGGCTCGTCGTAGAAGAGCGCTACGGAGGGAAACATGCTCTCCCGATGTCGCCGCAGGAGATCCGCGTGCTCGTTGTCGCTGGAACCGGGTGTGCCGGCTTCCTGACGCTGTGGGTGATGAATCGACATGATGGCTCTCCGGGGTCCCGCGGTTTGTCTCCTGGCATCTGATGATGAGCGCCTGCTGCGCTCGCTCGCCTGCCAAGCGTATCGTGTCCGGTGCCACCGCTGCTCATCGGTGATGCATCCGGCTGCGCGACGGCAGGTTTCAGCCACACCCCCGTCATTCTGGGCAACTCAATGGGTTCAAGGTGACACTCGGGCAAATCTCATGGAGTCGGAGCATGATGCCCCTGCGCGACCATTGCACCGGACGAGCCTCAGGCGCGATTCACAATTTCTACTGATGGATGGAGGTGCCTCTTCAGGGCGACTCACGGGACAATCCATTCCAATGGCTGTTCCAAGGGCAGAGGAGAGGGCATTGGGATGCACGGTATCCACACCTCGGCCACATCTGGTAGGCCTGACCATCATATTCTAATGATACTCTGTATCATATTGTTCTCGAATCCCGGGGGAGATCGCTCATGAAAGTCGCCTACGTCTTCAGCACATCCGGAAACACCGCTTCGTACAAGCTCGGCAGGATGATCCTGCCGCAGCTCGAAGAGGGGCGGCACGGGGCCGAGGTCGTCGGCATGATGTTCTTCGACGACAACACCTATGCGTTGCGCAAGGGCGACCCGATGGGCGAGCGGCTCGCCGTGGTCGCCAGGGAGCAGGGCATCCTGCTGATGCTGTGCGACCAGTGCGCGCTGGAACGGGGACTCGCCACAGGGGAAGTTGGCAGCTGCACGGTGACCGGGACGGTCGATGGCGTCGCGGTCGGGTGCTTCCCGGATCTGTACGGTGCGCTTGCCGGAAACCCCCCGGATCACATCATCACGCTGTAGCGCCGGATTGACGGCGGCGCACGGGGTTCCTTTGCCCTGCCATCACGTAGGCGCCGAGCGGATCAATACGTAATTCTACGGATGACGCGCCGCTCCGGCCCGGATAGTCTGGAAACCAGTTCGGTGGTCGTCGCCCATTGCGGCAACGCGGACGTGGCGACCGGCGAACCCGGCAGCGAGCGGAGTTTCTTCCTTACCCCAACCGATCACTGCCGCAACCGGTCGATCCCCTGCCCCAGCCGGAGGATCGACCGGTTTCCCTGTGCTAGGCAAGTCGATGATGGATCTCCTCCGCCAGTGCCCGGGCGTTGACGGCGATCGCTCGCTCGCCATCCAGCACGGTCTCCGGCGACCGCATTTCCTCCCGGGCGTGTCGCCACGTGACCTCCAGATGCTCCCAGTGTGCCGAGACCGCCGATCCCCACCGGATATCCCGATCGCGCAGCCGCTCCCGACGGATCTCGTCCGGGACATCGAGCAGCACCAGCAGGTTAGCCCCCGGAAACGCCGCCATCGCGTCCACGATCATGACCGGCCGGATGACGAAGGACCGGCCACCGCTTTCCGCGAGTCGATGGAAGCCGGTGAAATCGGCGTCTGGCGTCGTCCGGACCGTGCCGCTCGGCGCGGCAAGATGTCTCGCGAGCAGTGGCCAGTCATACCGGAGCGGCTGCCGCAGGAAGTCGGGCAACGATTGTTCCGCACCGCGGGGAATGAAGAAGTAGTCCGTCGGGATGCGGCACGCCGCGTCCTCCCCCAGCACCTCAGCCGTGTGCATGGCAAGCTGGGATTTGCCGGATGCGGACGGCCCGACGATCGAGACCGTGAATCGGCGTTCCGGCACCGGGTGCTCTGTTTGGGTCCCGGTCATGGGCACTGGTTGTCCTGATGCATCACTGGTCCAACAGTCACGCTGACACAACGCAACGTTTCGAAGAGCGGCCCCCCGACCGCACAAGGCATGGTCGCCATCAACGGGCAGGGGTGTCCGCCCGGCTTGGCCGGTCGCGGGAGTGGGAAGGGCAATACGCTGTGGCACGACAAGGGTCGACACGAATGGACCGCATCCGCTCAATCGCTTCGCGATTGTCTATGAGGTCGGCCCCTACGACGGTGGGCACGGGAGCAACCAGAAGGCGATTCGCGACCGATTGCGGGGGTTGCGCTCTGCGGGCTCGCCCCTATGATGACGCGGAGCATGTCCGACTTCACCGCTCGGTTCGTCGGCGCGGAAGCCGGATGCAGGCAGCACGCAGCTAGCAGCACGGCTCTGGCCGAAGGCGCAGGAGACGTTCATGGTCACCTCGACCCGTCAACCGACCCATCTCACCACCGACCAGCTCGATCACTACGAGAGGCATGGATACCTCGTCCTCCCCGGACTGTACAGCGCGGAGGATATCGCGCTGCTGATGGAGACCTTCGCGGGGATCCATCGCAATGGCCCGGTGGAGGGATATTTCAAACCGGTATCCGAGGAGGAAGCGGGTGGTGATCCGCTCCGGATGTACCCGCGAATCATGCACCCGCACCGGTTCAATGACGTCGCCATGCGTTACCTGCTCGACGCTCGCCTCCGGCCGGTCCTGACCGACCTGTTCGGCGAAGAGCCGCTCGCGGCCCAGAGCATGCTCTATTTCAAGCCGCCGACGGCGCGTGGCCAGGCACTGCACCAGGACAACTTCTACCTGAACGTCGAACCGGGCACCTGCATCGCCGCCTGGCTGGCGCTGGATGTCGTCGATCGCGAGAACGGCGGACTGGAGGTCGTGCCCGGAACGCACCGGATGGATCTGTTCTGCCCCGAGGAAGCGGACATGACCGTGTCGTTCACACGAGATTATGTTCCCCCTCCGCCGGGGTTGGAGCCGGTCCCGGTCGACATGCAGCCGGGGGATATGCTGTTCTTCAACGGCACCCTCGTCCACGGATCCGGTCCCAACACCTCGGCGGATCGATTCCGGCGCTCGTATATCTGCCACTACATTGGCCGGTCGGCCGAGCGGATGTCGTCTTGGTACCGGCCGATCCTCACCTTCGATGGGGAAGAGGTCACGATCGATATCAACGCCGGCGGCGGCCCATGCGGGACCGAGAGCACCGGCCCGCACTGATTGCCGCCATCCATCGCATTACATGAAAGGACACCAACACCCCGTGACAGATGCAACTTCCCAGCACCAGCGGCCGATCCGCTGGGGCATTCTCGGCACCGGCCGGATTGCCGGACTCTTCACAACCGGGCTGGCCTCGGCTCCCGGTGCCGAACTGGTCGCCGTTGGCTCTCGTTCGCAGGAATCGGCCGATCGCTTCGGCGACCAATTCGGGATCGCGCATCGCCATCCGAGCTACGCCGACCTGGCGGCGGATCCGGATGTCGACGTGATCTATGTCGCCACTCCTCATCCGGGTCACAAGGACGCGACGCTGACCTGTATCGCCGCCGGCAAGGCCGTCCTGTGCGAAAAGCCGTTCGCGCTCAACGTCGGTGAGGCGACCGAGATGGTCGAGGCGGCCCGGTCCCGGGGCGTCTTCCTGATGGAGGCGATGTGGACGCGGTTCCGGCCGGGCATGGTGGGCGTGCGGGAGATTCTCGATTCCGGGGTCATCGGTGATGTGCAACTAGTTACCGCCACCGTTGGCTGGAAGTCGCGATTCGACCCGGAATCCCGGCTGTATGCCCCGGAGCTGGGCGGCGGCGCGCTGCTGGATGGCGGGATCTACCCCCTCTCGTTCGTCTCGATGGTGCTCGACACGCCGAGCGAGGTCGTTGGCGTGGCCGAGCTGGGCGGCACGAACGTCGACGAGCAGGCATCGATCTCGCTCCTGCACCCCTCCGGCGCGGTCGCCTGCGTCGGGGTCACGATCCGGGCGAACCCGATCAGCCTGGCGACGATCGTCGGCACGACCGGCCGGATCCAGATCGATCATGATTTCCACAAGCCGACCAGCTTCACGGTGTTCGTTGATGGCCAGGAGCCGGACCGTCACGAGTTTCCGCTGACGGAAGGCAACGGCTACCAGTTCGAGGCGATCGAGGTGATGCGCTGCCTGCGGGAAGGATTGCGCGAGAGCCCCGTGATGCCGCTCGATGAAACGCTTGCGCTCATGCAGACGATGGATACGCTCCGGGAACAATGGGGAGTGCGATACCCGCAGGAAACCGCCTGAGTGGTGCGTCCAATCCGTTGTGTCGTCCAGAGCGGATGTGGCCCATCGGCGGGAGCCGTACATAGGCGATGGCCGATAGAGCCGGATCAAGCACCTGCGTCACGAAGCGGACGTGAAGCCAGGAGAAGTCTATATCTGGACAGATCATGATCCGACTACGTCGGATGTGCTTCGCGCGGGGATGCTGTACGGGCAATCCCAAAGGGATTGAGCGGATGCGGCCCATTCCTTCGTCAGCATGACTGAGGACGGGGAGTCACGGTATCAGTCACAATGCCCAAGTTCGTTACGAATCAGGACCGGGACAGGGAAAGGACCACACCGTCCATGGCAATGCAGTACGGGACCGTCAAGGGAGTCGACAAGCAGGTCTCACGGCTTGTGCAGGGAACGATCCCGCTGTCCTCCGAACGCGAGGACGAGAGCATGGCCCTGCTCGATGCCGTGTACGGGCACGGGTGCCGCACGTTCGACACCGCGCATGGCTACGGCGGGGGAGATTGCGAACGGGTGCTTGGCCGCTGGGTCAACAGCCGGGGTGTCCGCGACGATGTCGTGATCCTTGGCAAGGGCGCGCATCCGTACAACGGGCGCGTCCGCGTCACGCCGGAGGACATCACCTCCGACCTGCACGAATCGCTCGAGCGGCAGGGAACCGAGTTCATCGATCTCTATGTGCTACACCGGGACAATCCCGACGTGCCGGTCGGGCCCATCGTCGAGGTGCTCAACGAGCACAAGAAGGCGGGCAAGATCAACGCGTTCGGCGGATCCAACTGGGCTGCCGAGCGGATTGGTGAGGCCAACGAGTACGCCGCCGAGCACAACCTCGAGCCATTCACGATCAGCAGCCCGAACTTCAGCCTCGCGGTCCAGATCAAGCCGCCCTGGGAGGGCTGCCTGAGCATCTCGGGAGAGGCCGGGAGAGCGGACCGGGAGTGGTACGCGGAGAACGGCATTCCCATCTTCCCTTGGTCAAGCCTCGCCGGCGGATTCTTTTCCGGGCGCTTCCGGCGCGACAACCTCGACACGTTCGATTCTTACCTCGACAAGCTGTGCGTCGAGAGCTATTGCAGCGAGGAGAACTTCCGGCGCCTTGACCGCGTCGAGG
>DASYVY010000373.1:0-1667 GCA_035936535.1 Thermomicrobiales bacterium
CCGCTCAGTCGCCCGTCGCTCAGAATCACCCCGCCGGCCAGCAGCGCCAGAGGCGGCGCGGCCACTCCCCACGGCGGTTTGGCATGCGCCGCACGGGAGAGAGACACCGAGATCGTGGCGGTGTCCGCATGCCGCCGTGACCGCTGCACGCGCGGAGACCGACTTCGGGGATGGGGAATCATCCGGGCACGGCCTCCAGCAGGCTGTAGGATGACTCATCGGTGGGGATCACCCGCGCCAGTCGCCACCCCGTTTTCGCCAACAGGCGGTTATACTCCTCGGCCGGGCGCGCCCGGCCCCCCGTCACCGCCAGCATGTTGACGTCGGCCCGCACGACGCTGGCGGGCCACGCTTCGCCCTCTGGCGGCAGCCAGCCAATCACCAGGAGCCGCCCCGTTGGCACGACGGCCCGGCGACAACTGGCCAGGATGGCCAGCGCATGCGCATCGTCCCAGTCGTTGAGAACGTGGCGGAGCAGATACGCCTTCGCGCCAGCTGACACCGCGGTGAAGAAGTCTCCGCCCTCGAACCGGCAGCGCTCGGTCAGTCCGGCGTCAGCGATCGCCCGTGTGACCGTCGCCTCGCAGTGCGGCAAATCGAAGACAATACCTTGGGGATGGGTCGTGGCGGCGAGAATCTCGAAGAGCAGCCCACCGAGCCCCCCGCCAACATCGACGATCAGGTCAAACCCCTCGAAATTGTAAGAAGCCACGATTGGGGCGTTGCGCGAGGCTAGCGCATGGGCCAGATCCTCGTTGAAACGATCGGCCAGCTGCGGTTGTGTAGCGAGATGAGAGAAGAAATCTGTGCCGAAGAGCCGTTCGAAGGCTGGCTCCCCGGTCGTGACGGTACGGAGCAGGTCGGTCCAGGGGCGGGTATGGCTCTCGTGACCCCAGACGCGCGCGGCGGTGCGCAGCGACTGCGGATGGTCGGTGCGGAGACACTCGCCAAGCGGAGTCAGCATGAACCGACCGTCCTCGCGTTCGGTGAAGACGCCGAGGTCGGCCAGTGCGCGCAGGACCCGGTGGAGCGCATCGGTGTGAGCACCGGTACGATGTGCGAGGTCGGCACTGGTGCGCGGCCCATCGGCGAGCAGATCGGCCAGGCCGAGTTCGGCGGCAACATGGAGCAGGTGGGTGGTGCGGTTGCCGAGCAGCAACTGGCGCATCGTCGTCACGGGGGATGGGTCACCGGTGCTCAAGCTAGTCCTCCCTCTGTGACACGCCGCGCGGATGGGTCCGGTCGGCGACGGGCTGGTCAGTTGACGCCGACGCCTAAGTGTAGGCCGCGGAGAGTTCGAGCTGGATATTGTCTGGGCCGCGAAGGGCCAGGATAAAGAAGCCGAACGCCTCACCGAGGTCGGTGCTCTCCCCGTGGGGAACGCCCCGCTCGTCCAGCAGCTGCGCGCCCCGCTCCAACTCGTCGCGATCGGCGACGCGCTCGTCGCCAGCTGGACCTATCGGAGCTTCATCCACGACCCAATGCCCGATCGGCCCCCAAGCTAACTGCTGTTCGGCCAGGGCGACACGGTGGCGGACGCAGGTCTCAAGGGCCAGCGCGTGTTCGGGGGCAGCGCCCAGTTGACGCTCACCGGCGCGGCGCGCTTCGGCAACCCCATCACGGTCCGGATCCAGGGCACTGCTACTGAGCCAGGCCAAGCCTAACCG
>DASYVY010000374.1:0-7638 GCA_035936535.1 Thermomicrobiales bacterium
CTGGTTCCCCGGGCAGAACCCGATCAGCGAGCGGATGCGCTCCGGCGGCTCGACGCCGGTCTATCGCGTCACCGTTGATGATGTCGTGATGTATCTGCGCCTCGCTGAGGAACCCGGCGAGCGTCGCGACGCGGAGGTCTGCGTCCACGAGTTGCTCCGGGAGCGGGGCGTGCCCCTACTGCGGGTGCTGCGCTTCGAGCCCGATCCGCCGGAGCTCGACCGCTCCGCCGCGCTCACCTCGGTGATCCGGGGGCGGCCAATCGGCCGCCACACGCCGATCGCCGCGCTCCAAGGGATTGCGCATGCGGCCGGGCGGGACCTTGCGACGATCAACGCGATTCCGGTCCAGAGGTACGGCTGGGTCGATCTCGTCCGTGGCGAGGATCGCCATCTCGTCGCCGATCACCCGATACGTGCGGCCTGCGCCGTGGAGTATCTCTCCGCCACCGAAACCGTGATCGCCTCCGGGTGCTTCTGCGCATCCCGGAGCGCCGCGGTGGATGAGGCCATGTGGATCTGGGCGGGCCTGCCCGATGCAGGATCGAGCCGGCTGGCTCACGGCGACTTCGACGCCACGCACATCTACGCTGATCCGGAGACCCACACGTATGCCGGGATCATCGACTTCGGCGAGATCCGTGGAGCGGATCCGCTGTATGACCTTGGGCACGTCTGGATGCACGGCGCCGACACGTTCGGGACGGCGGTTTTCGAGCACCTCCTGGCCGGATACCGGGAACGCGGCGATCTTCCTGACAACTGGCGCGACCGGGTTCGTCTCCAGTCGATCGCGATCGTGACCCGGGCCCTGGCGATCCAGCTCGGCCGGCCACCGAATCCCTATCGCCATGCCCTGATCGTTCGCCTGCGGATGCTTCTCGATACGTCCGGCCCGACTTCCTGAGATTGCCTGGGAAGCTGGCATCGTCCGATTCCGGCGTCATGGACACGGAGGCGTCTCGGAAAGGTTCCCCGGTGCGGCTGGACGGTGGTCGGTGACCATGTGAGGTGAACCTTGAACCAGCCAGTGCCACATCGTCATGTCGAACCGCTTGCGGGGTTGGTCAGCACGGTCGTGCGGATCGGCGACGAGGTCCGGCGCGAAATGCGTCTGGCATCCCCGGCTGTCCATGCGCTGTTGGTGCACCTGGAACGAGCCGGATTCGAGGGTGCGCCGCGTTTTCTTGGAATCGATGAACAGGGCCGCGAGCGCCTGACATTCGTCCCGGGTCAGACGTACGATCGGGCGACGCCGGAGACCATCCCCGACGCCGTGCTCCCCGCGGTCGGCCGCCTGATCCGCCGCTACCATGACGTAGTGGCGAACTTTACCCTGCCGGACGGTCTGCGCTGGCACGCGGAGGCGGAGACGACGGTTTCAGGTCATGCGATCGTCTGCCACAACGACATCTCGCCGCGCAACATCGTGTTTCGGGACGGGCAGCCGGTGGCGCTGATCGATTGGGACATGGCCCATCTCGCGCCGCCCCTTTGGGATGTCGCGCACGCCGTCTGGCAGTTCTCCCCAGTCCTGGCCGATCCTGATTATCTGGCGTCCGGGTGGACCCAAGCGCCATCGCTCGCGTCACAAGTGCGGCGGATGCGGCTGCTGGTCGATGGCTACGGCGTCGGCAAGGCGGAGCGGGCGGGCTTCGCCAAGGTGCTTGCCCTCAGGATCCGGGCGACCGCAACCGGGATCAGGAGGTTGGCCAACGAGGGCCACCCCGTCTTCGATCGGCTCGTGACCGAAGGCGTCGTCGACCAGATCGAGCGATCGCACTACTGGACCGTCGCGCATCAGGACGAGATCAACGCCGCGCTCCTCTGATGCCACTTCCATGCGATTGCGAAACGAGTGTGTCGCGTTGCCGGGAGGGGCATACGGTCGGTTCGTGTTTGCCCGTTGTGGGGAAGCGCTCCGGCTCGGGATCGTTATCTCGCGAGGAGCTCGTCGACCTGTTTCATGGAGGGGACGCCGAACGCGCCGATCTCCCGCAGGCTGAGCGCCGCGACGGCGTTCGCAAAACGCCCGGCTGTCTCGGCGGAGACGGTCCGGTCCGATGCCTTGAGGAAAAATGCCGCCGCGAAGACATCGCCGGCACCGGTCAGGTCCTTGATCGTGACCTTGTAGCCCGGAAGCTCGAACCGCTGCCCGCCGGCGATGATTCGCGCCCCGTCGGCACCCTGGGTGACCACGCCCAGCCGCCGATTGCCGACCTGGCCGATCACGTCACGCGCCCAGGCTATCTCCTCGATGCTCACGATCGCGCTGTCGATCCGGCCCAGCAGCTCGCCAGGAATCTTGAGAGGGATGTGCTTGACCCGGCCGCCGGTGGATCGCGGCCAGTCCCGCATCCAGCCTTGTGGCGTTACCCCGAGGAATTGGGACGTCAGGCCCGATGCCTGCCGTGGATCGACTTCGTCCGCGATCGGTCCCAGATGCACGACCTTCGCGTTGCGCCAGTGAGGGGGAAGCCCCCGGAGGTCGATTGGGCCCGCCCAGTGCGGGATCGTCTGCACCCGGCGATCCGCCTGGTACTCGTTGATGAACGTCGTCGGCACGTCGGCTTCCTGGACCACGATGCTGATGTTCTCGTGCGCAAGCTGATCGAGGTCCGGGATCTTCATGCCCGCGACTTCCCGCCCGTACACGCCACGGGTGAGCACGGCGACGCGCGCGCCGAGCTTTGCCGCGGTCAGGGCAGAGTAGAGTGCGGTTCCGCCCAGCACGACCTCGCCGTTGGGCTGCAGGTCCGCCGTAACATGACCGATCAGGAGGTAATCCGGAGTCCGTGAAAGCTGGACCCCGCTTCGGGGCCGGTCCTTGCGAAACGGCTCCCGCGTGAAGGGCTTGCGCGTGCTGTTGCCCCCCTCCTGGGGGCGCGCGTTCCGGGCGGGTCCCTGGTTGGAGGGAGAACCAGGGGCGTTCCCCGCGGGCATGGGTTGTTTGGCGTCACCGGGCGTCATGGTCAGCGATCTTTCTCTTGGATGGGTTGACGCCGGTGTCCGGAATCCGTGGACAGCGAACGACGGATGAGTGAGGCATCGGGAGTTGGCAATGGGCAAGGGGATGCTCTCAGTGCTCCCGGTCGCGGAAGCAGCCCGGAAACGACCCGGCATTGCGGTTCGGAGCGAGCGCTACGCGATCGGCTCCACCGTGATGTGGCGGTGGTTGCCTTCACCCGAGCTGTGGGTGGAGACTCCGGGATGCGACCGCAGCGTGAGATGGATGATCCGCCGCTCGTTGGGGGGCATCGGCTCGAGATCGATCGGCTGGCGGCTGCGGGATACCTGCCGCGCCACCCGTTCGGCGAGACCGATCAGCGATTCCTCGCGCCGGGAGCGATACCCTTCGACATCGATGATGACGCGGGTCCATGTCTCCAGCCGCTGGTTGACGAGCATGCTGATCAGGTACTGGATCTGCGAGAGATGATCGCCACGACGCCCGATCAGCATGCCAAGATCCTTGCCCAGGATGTCGATGAAAATCGTCGGCGGCTCTTCCTCGTCCGGTGGCACGATCGAAGGATTGTCGACCACCATCACGTCGGCGGTGACCCCCATGTGTCGCAGCAGCTCGATCACGATCTCCTTGGCGATCCGCTCATCCTCGGCATCGACCCGCTCGACGCTGGCTCGCTTCGGCGGTGCTCCCCGGTGGGAGGGGCGCTCGCCTGGTCTTGATCGACCACGCAGCCACTCCCCCGATCCACCTTCTCCGCCGCGACCACGCCGCCGTGGTCGCGACCCGCGTTCCCGTGGCTGGGTGATCGGCGACGTTGTTGACGCTCTCGAGCCAGCGATCGGCTGCGATGCCTGACCCTTGGCCGTGACCCGAACCAGCGCCTCGGCGTCCTCGTCTGGCCCGGCATCGGACAGGATCTCGATGTCGACATCGTCGTGGGTGAGGGCGAGTTCGGCGAGGGCGAGCCGCACCGCTTCGTCAACCGACACTGCTTGGATTTCGACACTTGTTCGCTGCTGCATCATCGACCGGCTTTCTCCGTCATCATGTCCCTGGCCAGGGAAACTGTCCCCGGCACGTCAGCACCTGCGGCGCGGTCATGAGGTAACCGCGGGTTGCACGCCAGGAGCGGGTCGCATGTGGATGCTGTTGTGTTCAGGTGATGATACCGCACAGGTCGCACGGAGCGGGGACGCCACGCTCTCCACTATCGACGTCTGTAATTTCCTGTCACCTTGGGTGGAGTGATCGGTCGCACTCGCTTGATCGCTGCGCGGTTCCCGATGAACAGCCTCTCGACGAAGCCGGCCCATCGCTGCCATCCCTGCGGCTCGGGATGACCGTCGGGAAGAGACGTGCGAGCTGGCGCAACCGGGATGCTGCCTGGTCGGCGGGTCGGCTTGGCCGCCGGGCCCTTCGCGCGGGCATCCATCAGTCACCACACGACCGTTCATGAGCGGGTGCGGTCCCTCATGGGCTTGGGCTGGATGTGGAGGGTGGTCCGATCAGGGCGATCAGGAAGCGGTTCGTTTCCGCTTGCTCTTGCGCGATGTCGAGGTGCCCGTCGCTGGCCGGGACGTCGTTCGTCCGTTGCCGGACGCGCCATTGCTCGACATCCGGCCGTTGGCGGATGCGGGCGCGGCGGTTGCCGCCTGGGCGGGTTTGCCCGGTGTCGCGCCGAACTTCGTCGCCGCATTGACGCGGTCCTGGTAGCTGGTCGAGGTTCGCGCCGGCTTGCTGGTCGGTGTGTCCTCGCTGCCACCGCTTTCGATTACGACATCCTCATCTCGGGAAACGCGAGGCTGCCGGCCTCCCTTGGCCGCTTGCTCCCGCCGTGCGGCGGCGTTCTCCTCGGTGCGCTGCTGCGCTTCCGCCATGCGCTTGGCGAGCCAGCCCTGGAAGCCCTTCTGCTCGACCGGTGGCTGACCGCTGACGACCACGACATCCTCGATCGGGCGTGGGGGGCGGTAGCCGAGACGACGGTGCTCCGGCATCTCCGGCAACCACGGAAACCATTCCTTGAGGTTGCCCCAGCCGGTGATGAACCACTGCTGGACGACCGAGTAGACGCTCTGCGTCGCCCAGTACAGCACCGGACCAGAGGCGAACGTCCACCCGAAGACGATGACCATCAGCGGCATGAAGTTCATCATCTGGTTCATGATCTGCTGCTGCGGATCGGTCACCTTTTGCCCGGCCGGGCGCATCATCCGGGACTGGATGAACTGGAACAGCCCGGCCATGACCGGGAGGACCTTGAATGGATCGGACTCGTGCAGGGACGACAGCCACAGAAAGCCTTGCGTCCAGGCACCCTCATCGCTTCGGGAGAGGCTCTGGATCGCCAGGTAGAGCCCGAAGAAGATCGGGATCTGGATCAGCATCGGCAGGCACCCGGACATCGGATTGACGCCGTGCGCGTTGTAGAGCGCCATGGTCTCCTGGGAAACCCGCTGCCGATCCTTGCCGTGCTTTTTCTGGATCTCCTTGATGCGCGGGCCAAGCTCCTGCATCGCCTTGCTGGAGCGGATCGATTTCACGGTCAGCGGCAGGATGATCGTCTTGATGATGATCGTAAAGGCGATGATCGCCAGTCCGCCGTTGCCGAAGATGGTGGCGAGGCTGTCGAGCGACCACGTCATGAGATCGACGTACTGATCCCAGATCGGGATGGAGACAGCGATCGGTAGGCCGGCGAGGACGTCCTGGAACACGAAAGGTGGCCTCCTCCCGCAAGAGCGGGAACATGAGTGCGCGCGAACTGGGGTGGCGGTCCGGAGTCGGATTCAGGAAGCCAGGCGGGTTGCCGCGCCCTGCTGTGTCATGGTTCGAGTGCCGGGATCGCCCCGCCACGGTCTGGACAGGCGGCGTGGCACACCGGCAAAGTCTAGCCGGAAAGGGAAGCTACGACACCCGGGCTCGCTCTGAGTCGGGAAGGTTCGCTCATTCGACCGGATCCCATCCACCCTGGCTTAGCGGGTTGCAACGGAGTACGCGCCAGGTCGCGAGCCGGCCACCTTTGATAATACCGTACTTTTCGACCGCCTCGTAGGCATATTCCGAGCACGTTGGATGGAACCGGCAGGCCGGGGGCAGCCCGGGAGAGATGCGCTGTTTATAGAATCGGAGGATGGCGAGAACGGGACGTGTCATTGGGGTCACCGGATCAGTGGGGATCGGAAATGGGATCATTCGGCCGGGGGGCGGCGTCGGTGTCAACGGGGTGCTGGTGCGTATCGATGCCGGAACGCTGCCGCACCGGGGTCGCGGTGCGCTGACCGGTGCGCTGCCCGGTGCGCTGCCACGATGCGGTCACCCGATCGCCCGGTCGTGGCGGGGCGATACCCGCCGTCTCGGCGGGCGGAAGCAGCAACGAGGCGCGGGTGAAGATCCGGCTCAACGCGGTTTGCGCCTCGACCAGGGTTGGCATCTCCTCGACCGTGCCGCGGCAGATCAGGGCGATGTCATACCCTGTCCTCAGGTGCGGATGAAACCCGCGGAGTGCTTCCCGGACCAGGCGCTTGAGCCGGTTTCGCTGCACCGCCTTGCCGCAGCGCTTGCCGGCGATCACGGTATAGCGATTCTGCGGCGGATCGAGATCGTTGGGGAGCACGCGGGCAACGAGCGGCCCATGCGCCCAGGATTTTCCTGATGATCGTACTCTCCGGACATCGGCCTCTTCGCGAAGGCGGTACCGCCTGAGGACCATGCGTCAGCCCTCCTTCACGGGATGCAAGCGGGAAGCCCGGGAAGCTGGATCGTTCCCAATGCGGAACAGGCGAGGCAGCCATCCCGGCCGCAGCATTCCGGTCCAGAGATGCGGCTGCCTCGCCCGTCCCTGTCCCCATCCCTGTTCGTACCTCTGGCATCACGCGCGAGGACGGGACCCACAACCCGCAGGCTTGGAGAGCTACTCGAAGAGCTATTCGTATAGCTATTTGTTCTGGGTGAACTTCTTCTCATCGGACACGGTCAATGCGTGCCGGCCCTTGAGCCGTCGCGCGGCGAGCACTGCCCGGCCACCCTTGGAGCTCATCCGGCGCATGAAGCCGAATCGACGCTTGCGGGGGATGCGTTTTGGTTGATATGTGCGCTTGGGCACCGTTGTTCTCCTCGGGTACGTTGATCCCTGTTCGGGACAGGACGGCATCGGCCGATGCCTGGTGGGCTGTGCCTGGTGCACCGGCGTTTGGTGCGTTGATGCGCCGCTGCGCGGATCGCCGGGATGCCGGCCCGTGCATCGGGTCCGCGCGAATCGCACGGCTCACACAAAAATCCGCTGCGCGATGGCCGTCGAACAGGAGGGCCGGAGCGCAACGGCGTACGCGTGACAGGGGAGTATAGGCCTCGCCGGACCGGAGCGTCAATCGCGGAGCGCGGGAGAGGATGGTCCGGGCGGCATCATCCTGCGCGATGGCTTCCCCGGTTCCTGGCAACGGCGATCCGCATCGCCCCCGGGTCAGACTCCCGTCCTGCACCACGGGTCCGGTTCGGGCGGCTGGGCTCTTGGCCCATTGGAGAAGCGGATAACAGGGGTGATTCGAGCTGTATCTCCACCGGAGAAGGAAAGAGGTGGTGACACGATCCTTGTCCGGATTGCGTCATCCCGGCGATCCGGCATCCATCGGAGCGTCGGCAGGGACGGATGCCGGATCCAGGACCGCCCGGGC
>DASYVY010000375.1:0-7704 GCA_035936535.1 Thermomicrobiales bacterium
GGGCTGGAGATCCGGCGCGCGGCTGTTGAGCGCGGCATCCCCTGCATCACCTCTGTCGATACAGCCCGGACGGTGGTGGATGCCATGGAGAAGGCGAGCTCGGTGTACACCGTCGAGCCGATCCAGTCATATCGTCGTCACGCATTTGGGTACTAAGCAGTGGCTTGCGTCCTGCCGGAACTGGGCGCCCACGCATTCGACTCCGCTCGCGGCGGGCTCCGGGTCGCCCCTACCGGAGTGGATGTGGGTGGAACTGCAAGCGATCGGTCGGCATGTGGTAGTGGCCGATCCTTGGGGCTGAATCAGGTGTGCCTCAGGACCAGGACCGCTCGTGCCTCCCACCCACCAGGGGCAGACACTTGGGTTTGCCCCTGCCGAGATGCGACATGGCGGGAAGGAAGCTCACGGTGATCGCGTCGCCACAGATTGACAGGACCTCCCGATGGAGACAGTTTCTTCCACGACGCGCGTACAGGAGCATTCCGGGACATGGAACCGCGAGTTCAGCGGGACGGTGACGCATACGGAGCCAGTGATGGGCGACTCCATGCTGATCACCTTTTCCGCGCCGCCCGCCCTGGTTCCCGGCGTGCGAGCCGGACAGTTCGTCGAGATCCTCTGCCGCAGTGAGTCATCATGGGATCCGCTCCTGCGCCGCCCGTACTCGATCTACGACGTCGACCCGCATGCATCGACCTTTACCGTGCTCGTCCGTCCCTACGGACGAGGGAGTGCCTGGCTTTGCGATCGGTCTCCCGGATCGATGCTCTCCGTGCTCGGGCCGCTGGGTAACGCTTTCACGATTGCGGAAAAGAGCCGGAACCTGCTAATGGTGGCGGGGGGAGTCGGGGCGGCGCCACTGCTGATGCTCGCGAAAGACGCCACGCGCCGGGGATTGAGCGTGACCTATCTGCTCGGCGGGATGACGGCGGACGCCTTGCTGGATGCCCGGTTCGTGCCCGGCGAGGTCGAGTATGTCGTCGCGACGGATGACGGATCGCAGGGCCATCACGGGTTCGTGACCGACCTGGTACCCGGGTATCTCCAATGGGCGGACCAGGTGTTCTCCTGCGGCCCGGAGGCAATGTTCCGGTCGCTCCGGCAAGTCGTCCTGGCCACCCGGTTCGGCCAGCACCCGCCGGTGCAGGTTTCGGTCGAGCGGACGATGGCCTGCGGCGTGGGGGCTTGCCTTGGCTGCGTCGTCGAAACCAGGCATGGCATGAAGCCTTCCTGCGTCGACGGCCCGGTGTTCGACATGGACCAGGTGATCTGGTCATGAGTGATCAGTCCCAGACCTCCACCCACGTAGACGCCACCATCGACCTGTCCGTCGACCTCGCACCACGCAACCCGCACGAACTGGTGCTGCGTAACCCGGTGATCGCGGCTTCCGGATGCTTCGGGTACGGGCTGGAATACGGCGGGATCGTCGATGTGCAGCGCCTCGGAGCCTTTGTGTCCAAGGGCGTGACGCCGAAACCTCGATCTGGCAATACGATGCCGCGGATCACCGAAACGCCGGCCGGGATGCTCAATGCGATCGGGCTTCAGAACCCGGGGATCAGCGCCTTTCTGCGGAAGTACCCGCCGATTTGGGAACGCTGGCACGTGCCGGCGCTCGTCAACATCTCGGCGGAGACGGTTGAGGACTACGCGATGATGGCGCGCCGGCTGGATGAGACGCCGGGAATCGCCGGGATCGAGGTGAACATCTCCTGCCCGAACCTTGCGGCCGGGGGGTACAACTTCGGCTGGGATCCTCAGATGGCAGCCGATGTAACCCGCGCCGTGCGCCAGGCAACGACCCTGCCGGTGATCGTCAAGTTAAGTCCGGGCGCGGTGGAGATCGCAGTGGTGGCGGCCGCAGTCGAGGATGCGGGCGCAGACGCGGTGTCGCTGATCAACACGCTCGTCGGCATGACGATCGATACGCGGACCCGTCGACCGGTGCTGGCGAACACGACCGGCGGGCTCTCCGGTCCGGCGGTGAAGCCGGTCGCGGTCCGAATGGTCTACCAGGTAGCGTCGACGGTCGCGATCCCCGTGATCGGGATCGGAGGCGTATCGATCCTTGGCGATGCGCTGGAGTTCTTCATGGCCGGTGCCTCGGCGGTGCAGGTCGGAACAGCGATCTTCTCGCAGCCCAGTGTGCTGACGGCTCTCATCGACGACATCGGGGGGTGGATGCACGCGAACGGCGTTGCCAACCTCGGCGAGATCGTGGGATGCGCGAATGCCACATTCAGGGGACCGGCGAGCGTGAGCAACGACTATGCCGGATTAATGACATAACGAAGGCATATCGTCAGTACGCGGCAAGCAAGACCGGACCGGCGATTCGTCCAAATCATTGATGTCCCGAATCAGGAGACGGTGGCCGAGGTCGCAGTGTCCTGCCGCCAGCTGTCCAGTGTCATTTTTGTCCAAACAGCGAACAGAAGGAGCTCCCGTTCATGTCACGAGACGTGCTTGCCTCCCTCCAGGCGATCGGTGCCCTGAAGCGGGGACACTTCCTGTTCTCCTCCGGCCGCCATGGCGATGTGTACCTCGAGAAGTTCGACCTGTTCCGGAACCCGGTCGCCACCTCGGATATCTGCACCGGGTTTGTGGAACGGTTCCAGGACGACCGGATCGATGTCGTTGTCGGGCCGACGACCGGCGGGATCCTGCTGGCGTTCGAGACCGCCAGGCAGATGGCGGTCGGCGCGGCCTATGCCGAACGCTCGTCCGAGGCTGGAACAAGTCGGGAGTTCCGCCGGGGCACCACGTTCGAACCGCGGAGCCGGGTCCTGGTCCTCGACGATATCCTGACAACAGGCGGATCCGTACGGGAGACGCTCAGGGCGCTGGAACCGCATGCGGTGGAGATCGTGGCAGCGGGAGTGCTGGTCGACCGGAGTGGGGGCAAGGTGCAATTCGACGATGTGCCACTGTTCGCACTGGCCACCCAAGACATCGCCTCCTGGGATCCTTCGGACTGCCCACTTTGTCGCGAGGGTGTGCCGATCATCAAGCCAGGGACTACGGCAGTGGCTGCCAGTTGAGCGGCTGCAACGGAGCGAAGAGAGCTACTCCTCGACGCGCACGCCTTCGAGCTTGGTCCTGAGCTCCTGACGGAGCCCGATCAAGTCATCGAGGCGTTGTTCGATCTGCTCCAGGAGATCCTCTCGCGGGCGCTCGACATACTCGTCACGGAGCTCGATCAGCATCTGCGCCACTCGGGCGATCGTCCGGACGGTCTGCATAGCGGATTCCTCGCGCGAGGACGAGCTGTAACCACTCATGAATGCCTCCTCAGGCAGGATGTGATGCCGTTGCCTCGCGGGGTCCGTACTGAAACGTACGATTGCAGCGTATCACGAAACGAACGGGTGGATGTACTGCCGCTCACCGTCATCCAACCGGAGCAAGCTCGGCCGGCAGCCTGCCGTCAAGCAGATCCTGAAGCCCGGGTTCGGCCAGCACCGGTACTCCAAGCTGGCGGGCCTTCTCCTCCTTGGATCCGGCGTCTGCTCCCGCGATGACAGCGGTTGTCCGTTTGGATACCGAACTCGTCACGTTGGCGCCGAGCTGGCGCAGCTGCGCTTCGGCCTCCGGCCGTGTCAGCGTATCCAGCCGGCCGGTCAGCACCAGGGTCAGACCGTTGAGCGGACGAGCCGTCAGCTCGTCCGCTCCATCATCGCGGGTGCGAACGCCCACCTCCTTCAACCGCTCGACGAGCGCCCGGTTCGGTTCCTCGCGCGCGAAATCCGAGACACTCCTTGCGACGATGGACCCTATTCCCGCGATATTGGCTATCTCCTCCTCTGTGGCGGCCACCATCGAATCCAGCGACCCGAAACGGTCCGCGATCAGCGCGGCCGTCCGCTCACCAATGTGGCGGATCCCGAGCCCATGGATCAGGCGCCAGAGCGGCTGGTTTTTGCTCTTTTCGACGGACTGCCGGAGGTTGTCTGCACTCTTTTCGCCGAGACCCTCGAGTTCGGACACCGCCTTCCAGTCAAGGCGGTAGATGTCGCTGACATCCCGGATCCAGCCCAGATCGACAAAGCGATCTGCCAGTTTCGACCCGAGCCCGTCGATGTCCATGGCGGAGCGACCGATGAAATGGTGGATTCGCTCCTTGCGCTGGGCGGGACAGGAGGCATTTGTGCAGTAGCGCATCGCGACGCCCGGCTCGCGGTGCACCGGAGTTCCGCATGACGGGCACGTATCCGGCATTTTCCACGGTTGCTCGTCACCCGTGCGCCGTTCCTCGATCACCTTCACGATCTGCGGAATGACGTCACCCGCCCGCTGAACGACGACGGTGTCACCGATCCGGATGTCCTTCCGGGCGATCTCGTCCTCGTTGTGCAGGGTCGCCCGGCTGACGGTGCCGCCCCCGATGTTGACCGGTTCCAGCATCGCCAGCGGATTCAGCGTGCCGGTTCGCCCTACATTGATGACGATGTCCAGCACCCGGGTTGTCTGCTGCATCGCCGGAAACTTGTAGGCGGTAGCCCAGCGAGGCTCGCGGGCGACGAACCCGATCTCCTCCTGAAGGTGAAGGTCGTTGACCTTGATCACCGTGCCGTCGATCTCGTAGTCGAGTTCCGTGCGGCGGCTGAGCCAGGACTGGCAGGATTCCCACACGCTCCCGATCGACGTGTGCAACCGGGCATCGGGACTCGTGGTCAAGCCGAGCTCGCGAAGCCAGCCAAGCGTTTCGAGGTGGGTCCGGGGCAAGGTACCGCCGATGACATAGCCGATCTGGTAGGCGAACAGGCGCAGTGGCCGCTGCGCCGTGATCCGGGTGTCCTTCTGGCGAATCGAACCGGCGGCGGCATTGCGGGGATTCATGAAGAGCTTGCCGCCGGCCCGGGCGATACCTTCGTTGAGTCGCTCGAAGTCGGACCGCCGCATGTAGATTTCACCCCGCACCTCGATCGTCGCCGGCATGGGGAACGATTCGGGAGTGCGAAGCTTGATCGGGATTGGCCGGACGGCCCGGATGTTCGCGGTGATATCATCGCCCACGAAACCGTTTCCCCGGGTCGCCGCATGATCCAGGATTCCGTCAGTGTAGGTGAGGGCGACCGCCAACCCGTCGATCTTGGGTTCGGTGACGAACTCGAAACCGGATTTCCCCGCGAAGCGCTCGGCTCGTGCCGCCCAGGATGTCAGCTCATCCTCGTTGTAGACGTTGCTGAGGGAGAGCAGTGGGAGAGGGTGGGCCACTTCGGCGAAATCGCTCTGCTCGAACGAGCCGACCCGTTGCGTCGGAGACTCCGGGGTAACCAGTTCCGGATGGTCCGCTTCGATCCGTCGAAGCTCGTTCATCAGCGCGTCATATTCCGCGTCCGAGGCTGTCGGTGCGTCGAGCACGAAGTACTCGTAGGCGAACTGATCCAGCGTCCGCCTCAGTTCGTCTATATGGCGCTGAAGGTCAAGATCCGTCATCGGACGGGAACTCCTCGAGCCGGCTACCAGCGGATCCGGTTTGGGCAGTGTTGCGAACGCGAGGCGTCCCTAATCTCGTCGTGGAGGCCGTCGATCCGGCCCTTTGCTTACCCCGCGCCGCTGCCGTGGTATAACACAGATGTTCGGTTTTCCGGGTGTACGGACACCTGCCGCATTCTATCACGCCCGAGTGCATCCGCCGACACGCCCGAGCAGAGCGGTGAGCGAAACGCATGTCTTCCCATGAATGATGCCGAGACGCCAGAGGGCGACAGGCGAGGCGACCAGCGAGGCGACAGGCCATACGACGCACTCTGCGAGCGGGCGATCTCGTTTGTCGAAGGCCGCGGTGGCGCGGTGCATGAGGATCTCCTGATCGGTCACGTCTTCGGCAATAATGGATCGATTGCCCTCTGGCGACCGTTGCTGCGGACCGTGCTGCAGGGGGACGAGCGGCTCGTCTTCCGTGCCGATGGATACTGGGCAAAAGCGGGATTTCGGACTGACCCAGCCGGGATAACGCTGCTCGATGCGTTCGTCGCGATCGATGTCGAGACTACGGGGCTGCGCCCGCTCAAGCAGCGTGTCATCGAGGTCGCCCTCTACCGTTACCAGAATGGCAAGCTGGTCGAGCGGTTCGAGTCGCTCGTCAACCCGGAACGCCCGATACCGGCGTTCATCTCCAATCTGACCACCATCACCAATGGCCACGTTGCGGATGCCCCCCGATTTGCGGACATCGCCGAAAATGTCTCGGCGTTCATCGGTGATGCGCTTCTCGTCGGTCACAATGTGGCCTTCGATGTGTCCTTTATCAACGCGGAGCTGAAGCGAGCGGACCGCGCCCTGCTTGTCAACGAGCAGCTCGACACGATGGGGTTGTCGATGCGGCTCTTGCCGGGCGTACGGAAGGCGAGCCTGGACCGCGTCGCGGCAGCGGTGGGCCTGGCGCCGCGAAAGATCCACCGGGCCGGCCGGGATGCCGAGCTGACAGCAGAAGTCGCGTTGCGCCTGGTGGAGGAGGCCGCTCGTCAGGGGGTGACATCGCTGGATGACCTCAGGAAAGCGGCAACGATCGTTCAGCGGAGGCCACGGGATAACGTTGGGCGGGGGCGAGCCGTGATGGATCGCGCCTGGCTGGCGGACGTGCCAAAGCGGCCCGGCGTGTACCTGATGCGCGACCAGCTTGGCAGCGTGATCTATGTCGGGAAGGCCAAGAACCTCCGCGATCGCGTCAGCTCCTACTACTCCCAGCCGCTGGGGTACACCCGCAAGATGGATGGCCTGCTTGAGTCGATGGTCAGGATCGATACTGAGGTTGTCGGTTCGGAACTGCAGGCGCTCATCCTGGAATCGCAGCTGATCCGGCGCTTCCAGCCTCGATACAACACCGCGATGCGGTCGTTCGAGCACTACCCCTACATCAAGATCGATGTCGCCAATCCGTGGCCGAGGATCACCCTCGCCAAGGTACGGAAGGATGATGGGGCGCGGTACTTCGGCCCATATCGCAGCGCCAGCAGTGCGCGACGGACAGTCGAGGTCATCAGCAGCGCCGTTCCGTTACGAACCTGCACACGGTCGTTCAGGAACGCGCGTTCCTACGGCAAGCCCTGCATCCGGCTCGACCTCGGGAAGTGCCTCGGCCCATGCGTCGGGCAGACCATGCGCGACGAATACCAGGCCATGGTGCACGACGTGATCGATTTCCTGGAGGGACAGGACCAGGGTCTCCGGGAGCGGTTGTGGGCAGAGCTCGAGGCTGCCGCCGCACGGCTCGACTTCGAGCGGGCCTCCAAGCTGCGCAAGGACCTGCGCTCGGCCCTGGCCCTGATCGCCGAGCAGGCCCGCCTGCGAACGGCGGAGGCGGAGCACACCTTGATCCTCGTCCAGCCGTCGTCCGACGTAGCCAGCCGGGAACTCCTGGTCGTGCTCCGGGGCAGGATGTGGGCACAGCTCCGGGTGCCGCGGGTGTCATCGCTGGAGCAGCGGGCTGTCACTCCCTCCGATCCCGATGACGACGTTGTCATCGGTATTCAGCACGGACAGGTGACGGGGCAATCGCTCCGGGATGCTGATATCCACGCGGTGGACCATGGAGCGGTCAGTGACGTGGCTGACCGGCTCCAGCTCCAGTTCGAGCGCTACGCCCGGGCCAAAGTTCACCCGATCGATCGCTATCAGGTTGACGAGACCAATATCTTGAACCGGTGGCTGTTCAAGCATCGAGGTCATCAGCAGCGCCGTTCCGTTACGAACCTG
>DASYVY010000376.1:0-6025 GCA_035936535.1 Thermomicrobiales bacterium
AGCGGTGCCGTCAGGATGAACTCGTCGCTCAGGTCGAACGTGAGCAGGGCCGAGTCCATCGGGCATTCGATCCCCGTCCCGGAGACCTCCCCATCGCCCTGCGCAGCGTGACCGTCCCCGACCGAGAACAGCGCACCGTCAACGGCGATCGGCAGGTACAGCCGGGTCCCGCTGGTCAGTTCCCGGCAATCGATGTTGCCGCCCTGGGGGCGGGGAGTCCATGACGGAACGGGGATGTCGCTGATGCCTGGCATCCCCATGACCCCGAAGAACGGTGCCATCCGCACGGACTGGCCAAACTGATTGGTGGCGCGCCCGGTCTCGTGATCCAGCGTCCACGCCAGGCGAACATCGTCTGTGCCGATCCCGAGATGCTCGTTTATTCCGTTCGGCCAGGAACCGCCCGCGGTCCAGCCCCATCCCCCAGGAACGATCTCGCCGATGTCGATGATGAGGTTCATGCCAGGGCGGGCGCCGCGCACGGCGATCGGCCCACAGAGGGCATGGCCATTGTCGCGCTCCGGGTTTCTCGGCTCGAGCTGATGCCCTGGCGTGCCGTCGGCGGCCGGGCCTTCGATCGACCAGCGGGCGTCGAGGGTCGAAACCGTGACCGAATCACCGGGGTCGATGGCAAGCACCGGTTCCCAACCTGAGGAAAACGTGCCGTGCAACGTCGAACGATGTGGCTCCAATCGGTGTGTCGTCATCCGGATCTCCCGCTCGAACCAATAGGGTAGGCTGGTGCGCTAGGCGCTGCTCGACGCAATCCCCGCCGCGATCGCCCCGAGTGCGAACAGCAGCATCAGGATCGCGAACAGGGTGAATGATCCTCGTGACTGGACCGCCTGTGGCGTCCTCTTGACATACCGCTGGTAGACGAGCGACAGGCTGAACACGGCGGCACCGCCACCGATACCGAACCAGAGCAGGGATGCGCCATCCATGAATTGGTAAGTCCTTGAACGCGATGGACCTGAACGGTCGGAGTGGCTCCGGCCGTTGGGCCGTTGCCGCGCCGACGCAGTGGACGGGTGCGTGTCAGATGCTACTGCTACGCTATTCTATCGAAATCGGAACCGTTTACCCCACCACATGGCCGGCTCGCGTCCCGTCCGTAAGGGGGGAGCGTTGCTCGGGCGCCGGCAGCGTGGAGCACGATTGGGATCATCCATGACGGCAGAACGACAGTTGCCAGCGAGCAGCATCAAACGATACGAGCCGGTCCGGCCGCTGCGGTACACGATGGCCGACCTGGAACAGGCCTCCGGTACTCCGGCGCGCACCATTCGCTACTACATCGCGAACGGCCTCCTCCAGCCGGCGTACGGGCGTGGGCCGACGGCGACGTATGACTCCGACCATCTCCTGCGACTCCAGTACATCCAGCGCCTGAAAGACGAGCGGCTGCCGCTCAAGGAGATCCAGGAGCGGCTCAGCGATCTAACCCCGGACGACATCGCGATTGCCCTCAAGGTGCAGATGGAACCCACCGCCGAGATGTGGCGCCACGTGACGCTTCATCCGGACATGGCGATCCAGATCCGGGATCGCTCGCCGGGCACGCGAGCGGCAACGCTCGACCGCGCCTTCGACCTGATCGTCGAGTATGCCCGGACGGTGTTGCAGGATCTGGAGGGCCAGGGTCATCAGCGGGCCGATGGATGACTGACAGCCACGCCGCCCATCTCCAGGCCGTCGCCCGATCGCTGCGCCAGCGATGGGCAAGTGGTGTGGCGATCGTCACGGTCGTCATTGACGACGGCCAGTACAGGGGGATCACGGTGTCATCGTACGTGCTCGTCTCCGGGCAGCCACCGATCATCATGGTCGCCTTCTCCCACGAGGTCTCGTTTCACCGGCATGTACAGGTTGGAGGGACCGTCGGCCTGAGCGTGCTGGAATGGGAGCATGAGTTCCTCGCCGACCGCTGTGCGGGGCGCGGTCCGGTCCCGGACGCGGCGTTTACCGGCGTTCCGCACGACCTGATCGCGGGCGGTATCCCGGTGATCCGGGGTGCGCTCGCTCGTTGCGCGTGCCGGGTGAAGCGGTTGGAGGATGTCGGCGATCATGTCCTGATGCTGGCCGAGGTGATCGACGGCGACCTGCTGCCGGATATGGACGATCCGCTGGTCCGCTACGAGGGGCGCTACCGTCGGCTGGAGGCGGAATGACTTTTGAGAATGCGGACCGGCCCGACCTGTGGGTTCCGGACAATCCGGACGGCAGCGGCTGGGCAGAGGTCGACTGGGCCAGCGCGAGCCGTGGCAGCCGGTATCACTACCGCCACGGTGAGCCGCTTGAGGAAGCGCGCGCGCGGCGGCCGCCGTTCTATCGGATCGTGACGCGCCTCGAAACCGAACGGATCGCCCCTCACGAGAACACGTACTTTGTCGCTGGCGATCGCCTGGGGGACTTTCTCGGGGAGCTGGTCTGGAACGGCGGTGCCGAAGTGATCTGGCACATCGAACCCTGCCAGTCACCCCCTCCCGAGGCACGCGTCACGCCACCCGACAATACTCACTAACCCGTGTCCGTAAGGACCCGAGTTGGGGTGGGGCTATTCCTCTAGCTCTCGTCCGAGGGCTGACGCGGTCGCGGCGGGCGGATCAGGAGCTCGATGTCCTCGTCATGAATCTCGAAGACCCAGCCGGCGACGGTTGCGACCGCGGGCGTTGAAATTTCGCCATACCGGATCTCGACAGGGGTGCCGGCGACATCGACCATACGGCGAGCCTGTGGGCTGAACGCCTGCCGGGGATAGCGGTAGATCGACCGGGTGCCGCCCGAGATCTCGATCGCCCGCCAGACGAGGTCGGTCGCCGCTTCCTCATCGATCCGCATTGGTGCGGGTCTCATCCCGTCTGATTCGGTCATCCGGCTCTTGCCCCGCTCGCTTCTCGTCGCCTGGTCGACGCCGCTATCTGCACGATGCATTCATGCTAGCACCGGCTGATCGGTGCGGAGGGGAGATCCGCGCAGAGTCGCCGTTGTTCCCGCGCCTGCATCAGTCTGGTAAGGTGCTTGCCATCTGCTCGCCGAAGGGCGGACACGCCGGGCTCGGTAGTGGTCCGCCGCTTTCATCGCTGTCAGGAAGGAATAACTCACCCCAATGGTAACCATGCCCAAGCTTCACGAGATGGTCGACGAGATCCTTCCGGGGATCATCGCCGATCGCAGGCATCTCCACGAGAACCCGGAGCTCGGCTTTCAGGAGGTCAAAACCTCCGGTTTCGTCGCCGATCGGCTGCGAGCCCTCGGCGTCGAGGACATCCAGACCGGCATCAACGGCACGGGGGTCACCGGGCTGATCCGGGGAACCGGAACCGGTCAGGGGGCGGACCGAGTCGTCCTCATTCGGGCGGACATGGATGCGCTACCGATCCTGGAGGAAAACGAGGTCGACTACAAATCGAAGAATGACGGGACGATGCATGCGTGCGGACATGACGCCCACACGGCCATCCTGATGGGTCTCGCCCGGGTGCTCAACGATCGCAGGGATCAGTTCGCCGGAACCGTGAAGCTCCTGTTCCAGCCCGCCGAGGAGATGTTCCCCGGTGGCGCCAAGGGAATGATCGAGGAGGGGGTGCTCGAGGACCCGCCGGTCGATGCGGTGTTCGGCCTCCACATGGCGCAGGACCAGCCGGTTGGCACCATCATCGTTGGACCAGGACCGGTGATGGCCGCCGCCGATTCGTTCACCGTCAAGGTCCAGGGGCAGGGAGGTCACGGCGCCTACCCTAGCTACTGCGTCGATCCGATCGTCGCCGGGGCGCAGATCATCATGGCGCTGCAGACCCTGGTCTCGCGGGAGGTCGATCCGACCCAAAGCGCCGTCGTCAGTACCTGCGTGTTCAAGTCGGGAGAGGCCTTCAACGTTATTCCGGATGTCGCGGAGCTCGGCGGAACGGTGCGGACCTTCAGTCCCGATGTGCGGGATCTTCTCGAACGCCGCATCAGTGAGCTGGCCCAAGGGGTCGGCAAGGCCCTGCGGGTCGATGTCGATGTTGCCTACCGTCGGGGCTACCCGGCCACGGTGAACGATCCGGCCGCGGTCGAGATCGTCCGGCAGGCGGCGCGACAGGTCGTCGGTGACGACAGGCTGATCGACGCCGACCCGAAGATGGGAGCCGAGGACTTCTCCTACTTCCTGAACGAGCGGCCTGGCGCGTTCTTCTTTGTAGGCAGTAAGAATGAGGACCGGGGGCTGGTCTGGGGACACCATCATCCCCGGTTCGACATCGATGAGGAATCGCTCGGGGTCGGGCTGGAGACGATGGCGACAACGGTCGTCACCTATCTCGAGCAGGGCTTGTAGCGCGGGTCAGCCGGTGTCAGCCGATGTCACAGGAGTTCGCTCAGCACCAAGGAGAACATGCACATGGTCGTCGCCACCGAACTGCGAAAAGACGTAGACGAGATATTGCCCGGCGTGGTCGCCGATCGCCGGCATTTGCACGAGAATCCCGAGCTCGCGTTCGAGGAATACGAGACGGCGAAATTCGTTGCCGAACGGCTCGCCGCGCTCGGGGTTGAAGACATCAGGACGGGTATCGGCGGCACCGGCGTCACGGGCCTGATCCGCGGCCAACGCGGGGACGGCAAGGTGGTGATGTTGCGGGCTGACATGGACGCCCTGCCGATCCACGAAGAAAACGCCGTAGATTACAAGTCCCGGACCGATGGAGTCATGCACGCCTGTGGACACGATGCCCACACCGCGATGCTGCTCGGCACGACGCGCCTGCTGGCGAATCTGCGGTCCGAGTTCGCGGGTACGGTCAAGGTCTTGTTCCAGCCAGCGGAGGAGGTACCGCCGGGCGGTGCGATCGGGATGATTCGGGATGGCGCGCTGGAAGATCCCCGTGTTGATGCGGTGCTCGGGCTCCACGTCTCGTCCGAAACGCCGGCCGGACAGATCGCGATCCGGGCCGGAGCAGGCTCGGCCTCCTCCGACCGCTTCCGGATCACGGTGCAGGGGAAGGGCGGCCACGCCGCCCGACCGCAGGCGGCAGTCGATTCCGTCGTCATTGGGTCCGAAATCGTGATGGCGTTGCAGACGCTTGTCGCGCGGGAAGTCGATCCTACCAAGGCCGCTGTGGTGTCGACCACCGCGTTCCTGGCTGGCGAGGCGTTCAACGTTATCCCCGACACCGCGGAGCTCCGGGGAACGGTTCGCACCCTCGACCAGGAGGTGCGAGATCTGCTGGAGCGGCGGTTGATCGAAGTTGCGAAAGGGATCGGGGCAGCGCACCGGGCGGAGGTGACAGTCGAGTTCATCCGCGGATATCCGGGGATTGTCAACGACCCGGAAATCTCGGCGGTTGTGCGGGCGGCAGCAACCGAGGTTGTCGGGGAGGACAATGTGATCGATTCGCCGGTCGGCATGGGCGGGGAGGATTTCTCCTATTTCTCGCTGGAGCGGCCGGGGTGCTTCTTCAATGTCGGCACGCGGAACGAGGAGCGAGGGATTGTCTGGGGACACCATCACCCGCGTTTCGATGTCGAGGAGGAGGGCTTCGTCGCCGGGATGAGCACCATGGCCAACGCCGCACTCAAGGTGCTCGGCTCCTGATGGGTCCAGGTTGCGTCGTGCCTTACGACCTCGCTGATGTTTCTCCTGGGCAGCGTCAGTGTATCGAGGGCAGGTGCACACGGACCACGACGACGCTCGGTAAGCCAACGAAGGACAGGTCAGCGTGATTAGATGTGGAGTCATCGGATGCGGGCACGTGGCGCGGGAAGAGTATTTCCCGGGGATCCAGGCGCTCGGTGAGGAGCGGGCAAAGGTTGTCGCGGTCTTCGACACGATGCAGGAACGCGTCGACGATGCGCTGGAGCAAAATCCCGGAGCTGCGGGTTATACCACTTACGACGAGTTCCTGGCTCACGCTGGTGGCAGCGGCATGGATTTGGTCTTCAACCTGACACCCGCTCCCTTCCACCGCGACATCACCGCCCGAGCGCTGAGCGCCGGACTGCACGTGTACTCGGAAAAGCCGATCGCGGCCACGGTCGATGAGGC
>DASYVY010000377.1:0-2453 GCA_035936535.1 Thermomicrobiales bacterium
CTCGTCGAGACGGTGGCTGATGTAGACAAAGGCGATTCCCCTTGCCTGGAGTTCCCGGACGGTGCTGAACAGGCTCTCCACCTCGTTCGGGGAGAGCGATGCCGTCGGCTCGTCCATGACGACAATGCGGGCATCGAACGAAAGCGCCTTGGCGATCTCAACGGTTTGCTGCTGTGCGACCGAGAGGCGGCCAACGAGCGCTCGCGGCGAGATGGATTGGGATACTCCCAGGTTCGACAGCAGCGCCCGGGTCGCATCTTCCATCGCTCGCGCGTCGACGCGAAAGGAAGTACCTGGTTCCCGGCCGAGAAAGATGTTCTGCGCCACCGTCCGCTCCGAGAGCAGGTTGAACTCCTGGTGGATGATGCTGATCCCGCGTTCCTGTGCCTCGCGCGGGTGGGAGAACTGGACGGGACGCCCCATGAACGTGATCGAGCCGGTGTCCGGCCCGTAGACTCCTGAAACGATCTTCATCAGGGTTGACTTGCCCGCGCCGTTCTCGCCCATCAGCGCGTGGACTTCACCTGGCATGATTTCGAGATCAACGTTCGAGAGGGCACGAACGCCGGGGAATGTCTTGGATATTCCGCGAAGCTCAAGGATCGGTGCGACCGCGACATGGTCCGATGAGTCTGCCGCAGCAAACGGCTGTTCCCGCATCATGGACAGGCTCCAGTGCGACAGGCAGACGGACCAGGAGATGACGCAAGGCTCACGGGCGCGTGGAGGATCCAAGCGAAAGCAGCCTTGGTCGAAATAGTGGACATGTAACAGAAAAGATGTACCGCTTTGCCGGTGACGATGTCAAGTGCGCGGTGCTGCCGTGCCCTGCGACTGTTCCGGGATACGGACGGAACGTCGCCCCGGCCCCACCCTTGACCGGAAACACTCCAGGCACATGCGATCGGACACCTTAGGGCCGGTGCCGTCAAGCGTAGTGGCCGGTCTCTACACTTGTGTCGGCCTAGGGTTGGCCAGCACAACAAGACCGGCCACTACGGCTCCGGGCCATTTGCCAGATCCATGGGGGATCGTCTGCGCCTGGCGCGGGTGTTACTGCTCGCGGCGAAGGAGGTCCGTCGCGCGCCAGAAGCGGTCCATCAGCGAGGCGTTTTCCCGCTCGGACATGAACCGGGGCTGGACGAAGTCGACGATCTCGACACCGTGGATCCGCATGCCGATGACGTCCTTGCCCCGGAACGTCAGGTCGAGCAGGTAGCCGGTGCGGGTATCGACGCTGAACATCTGGTCGTAGACGAAGTTGCCGATCGCGTAGTAGATCGGCTTGCCCTTGTAGATCTCCATGCCTTGAATCGTGTGTGGGTGGCTGGAGACAACCAGGGTCGCCCCGGCATCGATGCAGGCACGCGACACCTCCACCGCGAAATCCCGTGGGGTCCAGAGGTACTGCTCGCCCATGTGGAAGTACGGGATGACGATGTCGTACTTCCCGGCCATGCGCTCGATGTCGGCGGTGACCTGGGTGAGAACCAGCGGGTTGGTGCCGGGGGACGAGGCGGTCGCTTCTGAATGGGCGCCGTTGACGGCCCAGTCTCCGGGATAGTCGAGGTTCGCGGTAACGCCATCGACACCGTAAAGGGCGATCGTCATGCCGTTGACCGTCGCAACGTACGGAGCGCGAGCCTCGTCGAGGTCGTTGCCGACGCCGAACGACGGGATCCCCGCCTCCTCCAGGAACCGGCGCGTATCGAAGAAGGCTTCGATTCCGAACCCGCCATGGTTGAATACCGCGTGGTTGTTGGCCATCGAGACGGCATCGATCCCGGCCCGCACGAGTCCTTCGAGCGAGTCGGGCGTTGTCACGAAATCGAGGGTAACCGGATCTGTCAGCTCGGGAGGGGCGATCGTTTCGGAGACAAAGCACTCGAAGTTGGCGAAGGTGAAATCGAACAGGCTGAGGACGTCCTTGACCTGGTACATCGGGAGCGCGAAGTCCCCGTACGCCCGCTGCCGGTTGCCGCCATTGCGGCCGAAGATGATGTCCCCGGCGACGCCGACCTTGACGATCGGGGCGTCGTCCGTGCCGGTCGCGACGAGCGGGTTGACGCCGTCGATCTCCAGCACGCTCAACTGGATGTCGACCTGGTCGATCGGAGCCATCGCCACCGCGCCCGGGTTCTTGTCCAGCGCGGTGACGAGCGCGGCATAGTCGGCGACAGTCTCCGCCGGTTTGCCGCCATCGGGAACCAGCCCGTCGATGGCGATCACGCTTACAGAGAGCGGGATTGGGCAGCCGAGTTCCCGCCAGTCCTTTATCGCTCCCTGGAGCAGGGGAGCGACCTGGGCTGAACCGATCCCCAAGACCGGCAATCGCATCGACGTCACGAGCGCCGTTCCCTGGGCCAGCATTGGAGCGGGCATTTGCAGCGCCGGGACAACGGTCCGGCCGGGGGAACGCACCGTTCCGGCGGCGGGTCAGCCTGGGACGGGGA
>DASYVY010000378.1:0-1583 GCA_035936535.1 Thermomicrobiales bacterium
GCTGCGGAACGACACGCACATCTTCCCGCTCATCATCCAGGTCTGGGCAGAAGCGCTCCGGAACCCGCCTCTCCTGGCGCAGCTCACGGCCCTGTTCGGCGAGGTCAAGGGGCGACTGATCCAAATGCTGGCGAGCAGCCAGGCATCGGGTGGGATCGATCCCGAGGTCGATCCGCAATCGCTGGCGATGGCGCTGATCGGGTTGGGACAGGGATACATCGTCCAGCGAGCGCTGCTCGGGGAAGCGGTCTCGTTCGAGCGGTACCGGGCCGGCGTTCACGCATTGATGCGCTCGGACGAACATGCGACCTGACGCGGTGATCGGGGGCAGCGATCGTCAGTGCAATGCCGGTGCTGCACACTGCTGCTGATTCGGTCGACGGGGCAGCTTGCGCATTGCTTATTTGGAGGCGACGACCCCGAATGTCTCGGGCCGGCCAATCACCCGCGAAAAGCCGGCCTCGCGCAGGCGCCGGATGACCCCCCGGGTTACGCGTGCGCCGGAGCCACTCGACGGGTTGCCGATGTAGTGAAACAGGCGTCCCCGCTCCCCGAGTACGCGGTACAGGTGCCGGTAGAACTCGCCGGAGTAGAGTTGCCCGGCCAGGGCGAACACCGGCGGGTCATGGATGACCCGGGAGAACGATCCATCCTCGAGCTCCCGGATCAGCTCGAAGCTGTCTCCGACGAGCTGGCTGATCTTCGGGTTGGCGAACAGGTCGCGGGACCATGGGTTGAGGCGTGCTACCTCGAGGACGGCCGGATCGAGCTCGATGGTCACCACCGACCCAGCGGAGCGCGCCGCCTCGATCGCCGTGTACCCCAGTCCGGTCGTCGTATCCAGCACCCGTCCCCGTATGGGGGCGGCGGCGCGCACCTTCAAGCGCGTATCGGCGAGCGGATCCATACCCGTCGTCCGATGCATCTGGATCCCCGCCACCAGCAGCGTTGGCGCACCACCGGTCGCCGTGAGGCTGCAGCGCCGGTTGGTCGTCTCCGAGAAGACCGCGATCTCCTCCGGCGCCCCGCCATCTCGCAGCACGAAGCAGCGGCCACCGACGTAGCCAACCGCCGCGGCGACATGGGTGATGGCAGACCAGTCCACCCGCTCACCGCCGGGCAGGACTACGCCCTCCGCAGTCACGGTCACGTCGACCTGCGTCAGTCCCAGGTCGAGGGACGTCGTGACGGTCTCCCGCATACCTTGCCGGGCGCTGAGGAGCTGCTCTGCGTACATTGGAGCCAGGATCGGAGGGACCATCGCCGGCGGTTCCGTCGCCGGTGGAAGAGGTTCGCTGTCCAGGGGCGCGTTCGCCCTCATATCCCGGCGTGCCATGCGTTTACCTTGGATACGGCGAATACGGCGCGATCCACGCTCGCCCATGCTCTCACTGGAACAACCGGCCAGCGCTTTCGATCGGGTGCTCGGCCCGCACGCAGGGAACGGAGACCCGTGGTGAGGTGCCGACGAGAGCGGATGGGGGGCGGTCATGACAATCATCCTATCATCACCTCTGGTCAGAGCATGACGTGCCGTTGCCGGCACCTGCCCCAATCGGCGCGGGGCGTCCTCGGTCCCAGGG
>DASYVY010000379.1:0-3787 GCA_035936535.1 Thermomicrobiales bacterium
CCCGTGGCCGGCCCGCGTGGTGGCAGTGGCAAGGGGGAGAACAGGACCTGATGCGGCGTGCCGGGCGGAGCCATGGTCAACGGATCATCCGGCCGATCCCGGCCCTGGCTGCCCTTCTCTGGATGGGAGCGATCTTCGCTCTGTCGGCACGGAGCACGGTTCCGGTCCCACCAGGACTGACCACGGAGCTGACATCGATCGCCGGACACTTCTGCGCGTACGCCGCGCTGTCCGCTCTGCTCTGGTGGGCGATCGAGCCACGCGCTATGCCGGCGCGTCAGCGCATGGTGCTGGCACTGGCCGTGGCGGTGCTCTACGGCCTGACCGATGAGTGGCATCAGTCGTTCGTGCCGGGGCGCGACGCCTCGCTGTTGGATATAGTCGTCGATGGCATCGGCGCGCTCTGCGGACTCGCCCTCGTGCAGAGGGTGGCGGATCGCGAATCAGCCACCGACGGGTGACGCTCGGGAGCGTTGTGGATATGGATATGGAGCGGCGGGTCGCGACGTGGGTGCGGGAGTTGACCGGAGCGCCGGTGCACGAGGTCGCGCCGGTGGCGGCCGGCCTGGGCGAGACGGAGTTGTGGCGTGTGCGCCGCATGCCGGATGCGCAGGATCTCCTGGTGCGGCGATTTGACGCCGGAGACGGTGCCACTGCCCGCCGCGAGGCGCTTGCGATGCGGGCGGCGCACCCCCACGGTGTCCCCGTGCCGGAGGTGCTGACCGCCGATCACCTGGATGATCGGCCGGTCCTGTTGACGACGTGGTGCGATGGTGTCATGGCCTTCGAGGCGATCGCGGCGGCACCGGCCGATTCGCATCAGATCGGCGTGATGCTCGGGGAGACGCTTGGCATGCTGCATCGCGTGCCGGCACCGGACGGCCTCTCGCCAGCCGACGCCTGGATCGTGCGGGGTGGACCGGCGCTGGAACCACTCCAGGGACAGCTCCAACGCGTCCCGAACGCCGACCGGCTGATCCATCTCGACTACCACCCGAGGAACGTGATGATGACTCCCGGCCGGATCGAGGGCGTGATCGACTGGACCAACGCGCTGGCGGGCCCGCCGCACATGGATCTCGCGCGGTCCCTGGCGATCCTGAAGGCGGTCTCCGCGGGGCGTGCGCTGCCGGCCGAGCTATTGGACGCGCTGCGTCAGGTCGCAGCGGGGCTGGTCCGAGGGCACCGGCGGATCTCTGGACCCGATCCGCATCCCGCCCTCTCGGCCGCCTGGGGCCTGGCGATGACGGTCGAGGACCTGACCGGGCACCTTGGGAAATCGGACGGATGGGTGACCCCGGATCTGTTGGATACCCTGCGCCGGGACAGGGACACCCTCATCGCCGCGGCCCTAAACGCTGCCGAGATGTAATTCGGTCCATGGTGTCGTCGTAACGGGGCCGAGCCTATGGCTCAGGACAATGCCACATCTCTTTGCCCCTCTTCGGGGAGGTCATGTAAGCTCAGGACTTCTCTCTTGTGATTTGGAGACATCGGGCGCTTCGTTCACAAGCGCTCGCAATGTCTCCTCCAAGGGCGGAATCTCGACCTGAACGATGTCCCAAAGCAGGTTGAAGTTGACACTATCGTAACCATGGATGATGCGGTTGCGTGTGTTGACGATGGCGCGAAGATCGGTAATCCGCTCGACCAGCGATGGATCGGTCATCTCTGCCTGACGCAGCGCTTCACCCACGATTTCGACGAGCTTCCAGACACTGAGGTTGAGCAGCCGGTTGGAGAGATAGGATTCCCGCGTCTGTTCCCCGCAGATGTCTTGCAATTCCCGGCAGGCACGCATCGCGTCAAGCAGCCGCTTGGCGGTCTACAGCTTCATAGACCCTCTCGCGCGATTGGTCAACGGAGAAGCGAAAGTACGGGTTCTGGATTTGCTCGTCCGTAATCAGGTCGACCTTGCGTCCGAGCAGTGCTTCCAATGCGTCAGCGAACCGCAGGAACCGCCTCGTCACGCCTGGCTCATAGCCGCCGAGATCGACGATGAAGTCGATGTCACTGGTGGCGGGGTCAAAGGTGCCGGTCGCCGCCGAGCCGAATAGATCGAGCCGGCGAATGCCGTACGTCCGGCAGAGATGTTCTATGGATTGGCGATGAGCGGAGATGAGGTCGATCATGATCGTTCCCGCGTTCAGGGGACATCGTGTTCCGATGCCCTCCATTATGCACCTGTGCACCGCTGCCTTGGCGAAGGTGACAGCACCCGTCGTCGGCATCGCATCCGGTCGAGGACCGGTTCGAGTCGAGCATCTTGAAGGCTTCCGATCTTCTCGAGCCAAGCTTCGACGGATCCGAGAAGTGTTCGGGTTGACGCATCTGCATGTGCGGGTCTCTGGTTACCTGGCCGGTCCAGGAGCCGGGAGGCGTCTGAAGGTGAGGCAACCAGAGACCCCGGATCGGTCGGGACCACTTTCGTCGCCGGTGCCCCAGCCGCCCCGAGCGAGCAGTAGAGCGCGAGCGAGTCCAGTGCGGAGGCGATGAGCTGCCCGGGCTCATCCCGGAGCGACGGCGCGTCTCCTCTTCATTAGGCATCAGGCATCGGACCGCTACGGAGAACAGGGTGGCCGAGAGTTTCGCACAAGCGACATTCCCAGCCACCCTGTTCTCCTGGTTCCCACCCGATCTCCGTGCTGACCTCGGTTCGGCTCGCGAGGCCGCCGGTTGGCTCGGATTGCCTTTCCGCTGATGCGGACCCCGGCGAGACGAACGTCACCGAAGATGGGTGTCGATAGGTACACGGTTTCGTCGCGTCGCCACGACGGAACCGGGAAGTCGGAAATCGAGGAGCCGGATCTCAGGGGTTGATGATGACGTCAACGCTGAGGTTGCCGGTAGTGAAGCCGGAGACCGGGCTGTTCACGCGATTGCAGCCGGATCCGCCATCCGCGATGTCGACCTGATAGGCCGGCGGTGATGACACCACCAGCGCATGGTTTCCGTCTGAACCGTATGTCGCCCCGCATGTCAGGTCCTGCAGGTACACGGTGAGGACCACGGCGGTCGGGAACGGCCCGATCGTCACATCGCCAAGCGCGATGTTGGCACAGCCAGCCGGCTTGGAACCGAGTTGGGTACTGCTGCCGTGGACGGTGTAGCCGTAGGCAAGTGCATTGCAGGCACTGAAGGCTGGATCGCTGAAAGTCGCGGTTTGGCCAGCGGGAACGATGATGCCTGTCGCGAAGGTGCCTCCCCTCGCGACAAAGCTGGCGCAATCCCCGGCGTTCCTGAATGTTTCGCCGCCGGTGCCGACGAGAGCCGCGTACCCGCCCTTCTGGCATGCGTGCGCCGCCTCGGAATTGCCCTCCTGGGCCACTGCCATCTGCGAGCCGCCCATCAACATGAAGCTCAGGCTTGCAAGGATGATCATTAAGCGCATCGAAAATCTCCTGTGATCTGACAACACTCCATCAGGACATGGGACCCCGCTGGCATACACATCACGCGCACCTCCGTTCACGAAGTTCGAAGTTCGAAGCTCAGAGCTCGAAACCCAAATCCCGGATCAAGAATCCCCGGACACAACTACATGCCAGCCCACTCACCGTAGCGGACGGTTGTTCCAGGAACGTTCCAGAGATGTTCCCAGGGGAATGCGGCCCTTCAGTGCCGCCGCGATGGCCATGGGCAATGTATCGGGCAGCGCGCCGGGCAGGCAGCGATGGGCCGCTTCCGCGTCATCTTGGTCATCTTGTTGGAAGACTCAAGTTGGGCGCGTCCCGGCGAGCCACTGTTGGCCTTCGGGCGAATCGCTCGGGGAAGCACACATCAGAAG
>DASYVY010000380.1:0-2407 GCA_035936535.1 Thermomicrobiales bacterium
CTCCTCCACTGAACGCGCGAACGCGGCGACGCTTCATGGCCGCGTGATCGAAACAGCCCTCACGGGATCCGGGTTGCTGCTTGCCCAATGTGGAATCGCAGGGCAGCCCTCCCGTGTGTCAGCAGCCGCGCCGGGCAGCCAGGGCGCGCCTGGACCAGCTCCGGTGGCTGCATCGGGCCCGGCATCGGGAACCTACAGCAGCGTCCGCGGCGAATCCTGGTAGGGCAGGCACTCGTGCAGAGCCCGCAATATCGTGCAGCCGCGACGGCAGGCATCCGCCCGGTTCCTGACGGGTGCAGCCTCTGGCCTCACGATAGCAAAGTACCTGCCTGTACGCGTCGATCACAGCACGCTGACCGGTGCATCCCTGCCGTTACCCTTCGATCACCTACCGACTACGTAATCCGGAATCGGTAAAATTGCGGATGTCTCCATACCCACGAACAGGCATCATACGTATGACCTCGGCGGAACGAGGCAGAGCCCCGGTGCGAAACGGAAGTCAGCCATTCCTTTCGCGAACAACCGGTCCCGCCCTTCCGACGTGCGATCGTGAGTGATCTCGGGTGGTGCCAGATCCGAAACATCGATGAGGTCATGAGCAGGGCCGAGGAGCGACCGCCCCCTGCGGTCCGGCCTTGCGCGAACTCCTTCCCTCCATCCACGGCGAAACGCCGGGCCCTCAGCCCGGCGTTTCGTTGCCTTCCAAATCTTCCGCCGCCCAGGGATCCAATCCTTTGGCCGCCTCAAGCGCCGGGCAGCAGGCCTTCCACCTTGAACAGCTCCGCATTCAGGATCGACGCTCCGGCCGCACCACGCACGGTGTTATGGCCGAGCACCACGAACTTGATCCCCAACAGTGGGCACGGACGAACCCGGCCGACGATCGATGCCATGCCAGCCGCAGCGTCCCTGTCGAGTGCTGGTTGCGGCCGGTTGGCTTCCCGCCGGACGATCACCGGGCGGGGCGGCGCCGTTGGCAGGCCGAGTTCCTGCGGCCGTCCCCGGAAGGCCTCCCATGCGGCGATGACCTCCTCCGGTGATGGATCGCCGCCAAGCCGCACCGACACGCACTCCGTGTGCCCATCCCGCACGGGCACACGGTTGCAGTGGGCACTCAACGCGAACGATGCGGGCGCGAACCCGCCCTCCGCGCTGTACCCGCCGAGCAACTTCTGCGACTCGGTCTGCATCTTCTCTTCCTCGCCGCCGATGAAGGGGACGACATTGTCGATCATGTCGAGCGAGGGCACACCCGGATACCCGGCGCCGGATACCGCCTGGAGCGTGGTGACGAGGACCCCGTCGATCCCGAACGCATCCTGAAGCGGCTTGAGCGCGAGGACGAGGTGAATGGTCGAACAATTGGGGTTGGTCGCGATATACCCACGCCAGCCACGGCACTCGCGCTGCCGGGCGATCGCGGCGACGTGCCCGGGGTTCACTTCCGGGATAAGCAGGGGAACATCGGGTTCCATGCGGTGGGTAGAGGTGTTGCTCAGCACCGCGTGCCCTTCCCGCGCCAGGCGCTGCTCGATCTCTCCGGCGACTTCGCCGGGCAAGCCGGAGAAGACGACCGGGCTCTGCAGCGGGGCGTCGTAGCCGAGCACGGTCAGCCTGGCCGTCGTCTCCGGCAGGTGTGTCGGGAGCCGCCAGTCCGCCGCCTCGTGGTACGGCTTGCCCGCCGACCGCTCGGACGCGACGACCTCGGCAACCCTGAACCAGGGATGATCGGCCAGCAGCTGGACAAAGCGCTGCCCGACATTACCGGTCGCACCGAGCACCGCAACCGGGATCCGGCCGTTCGAGCTGCCTGCCATGGAGATGATCCTTTCAGAACCTGTAGGGGTAATCTCATAGACGATCGGGGAATGATCGAGCGGATGCGGTCCCTTCATGATCGCCCTGGCGTATGGAGTCGGCATGACCGGGCCGCATCCGCAAACAAGCAACGGCCAGCAGCGCAGGGATTGCCTGAACGCTGACTCGTACGAGAACCGCGAGTGAGCGCCGCTCGGCAAACGCAGGAAGAGGGGGAGGCACTGTCAGCTGTGCGCCCCGAAGCTGCCCGGCGCGCTCTTTCGCCGGGTGAAAGCCATCAGCCAACGCGGACCGGCTCCGCGATCATGTCCGCGCGGCGTTGACGCCGGGTCCGCGCCGTCGCCACATGCGGGCGGATGAACGCCTCGTGGACGACCTCGACCGCCCGTGTGGCATCGTCCTCGGCAACAACCACCAGCATTGCCACATTGGACGATTGCTGGCTGGTGGCGAGCACGCGGACATTAGCGCGGTTGAGCACCGAAAGCATGCGAGAGAGTGCCGAGGTCCTGCTTGCCGCGCCCTGGCCAACCGCCGCCAGCACCGCCACCTGTTCCTGGCAGGTGATATTGGCTCCCAGGTCGCG
>DASYVY010000381.1:0-3388 GCA_035936535.1 Thermomicrobiales bacterium
TCGCGGACCCTGATTCCTCTTGTCCTGCTGGTCCTCGTCATCCTCGAACCGTCCGGCAGCGAGATCATCGGTGTCGTTCGCGCCGGAGAGTCGGTGCCTCGCGTCCCCGCTTATCTCTCGGGTATTCAGTGCCTGTCGCCGGTAGACGGTCCGTCCCCGTACCTGCGGGAGGTGACGGCGCGGGAACCGGTGCGCTATTTCACCCATGACACCGAGGTGCTTCGCCGCCGGGACAATCGCCTGTACGACTACCTCAACTACCTCAAGCGGCGCGAGGTCCAGGAGCTGCTGGCGGGAAACCAGTCCATGTGTCTCGGAATCCAGGATGTGCAGGGATACAACCCGCTCCAGAACCAGCACTATGTCGACTACATGGCGGCCATGAACGGGCAGTCGCAGGAATATCACTCGTCAAACGTGCTGCCGACCGGCCTCAACTCGCCCATGCTGGATCTGCTGAACGCCCGATACCTCGTCGTCATCGCGGATGTTGCCCCGGGACGGCCCGACCTGCTGCATCTGAATCAGCAGTATCGAACGGTGTATCTGGACGACTACGCCCGGATTCTCGAGAACCCCCATGCCCAGCCGCGCGCCTGGATCGTTCACGAGGCGGAGCAGGTGGCCGAGGGCGAGGCGCTGGACCTGATGACGTCCGGCTCGATCGATCTGCGCCAGACAGCCGTCCTGGAAACCGCTCCCCCCGAACTGGCCGCTCCCCGGGATCCGTCCGCGGACAGTGTCAGCGTCGTTGCCTACGCGCCGGACGAGATGACGTTCACCGTCACGTCCGATGCCGCCGGCATCCTGATGCTGAGCGAGATCTACGATACCGGTTGGCGGGCCTATGTCGACGGCGAAGAGGTCAACGTCCTTGTGGCGGACCATGCGTTGCGGGCGGTGCCGCTGCCCGCCGGGGAGCACGATGTCGAGTTGCGCTACGATCCGCTGTCGTTGCGAGCCGGCCTGGTGATCTCCAGCCTGACCGGCCTGGTGATGCTCGGCACATGGCTCGTCGCCCTTATCCGGTGGCTGGAGGACCGGCGAACGATGCCTCGCAGGCGCTGGAAGCTCTCGCGGGCGTCCCGGGCATCCACGCCGGCTGGTGCGGCTGAGTCGCTGCCCGACCCGCTACACATGCAGCACGTCCGTTAGGGGCCCCTGCGGCGGCGTCCATTCGAGTATCGCGGAAACGGTGGTCGTCCACCGTCGATGCCGTTTCTGCATCCACGTCGGGGTGATCCACGAAGAGGCCCCGCGGCACGGCTGGGTTCCCCCCTCATTGCATCAGGACGTGCATCCGGAATTGCGGAAGCGTGGTGCGGTTGTGACATTGACGGAGGACGGCGCTTCCACGTACCTTCTCCGGAGGGCTGCCAGGACTCACGCCGCCAGAGTCCCGATCGTGCCGTCGCGGCATCGGGGTGGGCGCGGCGTGTGCCCATGCCGGAACGCCGGCCGCATTCATCCATCCCTCTCCCAGGAGTCAACGCATTGACGGAACGGTTGTGGTTGTGGCTCGGGTCGGGGCTCGGATGCGCGTAAGTCTCCCGATGCGGTCGCCCACGTTCAGGCGCGCCGCCCAATCATTGATGATCCCGGCTGCCGGCCTGCTGGTCCTCGCCGCGTTTCTCGGCATCCGGCTTCTCGACCTCGACCGGATGGTGACGATCGACGAGACACTCTGGATCGGCCGATCCGCCAACTTCCTGAACGCGATCGTTCATGGCGACTGGGACCAGACCTACCAGATGGCGCACCCGGGCGTGATGACGATGTGGGCCGGCGCGGCCGGCTTCGCGGTGGCGCTTCCGGAATTCGTGCGCCTGCACCCGGAACCGGTCTCCCCGACCGCCCTCGTCCACGGTCCGCTGCGCGAGGTCGGCGCCGATCCGCTCCAGACGCTGGTCGCCCTCCGGATCGCCAAGCTGATCCTGCAGGCCGTCATCTTCCTGATCGGCGTCTGGTTCCTGAAACGGCTGTTCGGCGGCCTCGTCGCCGTTGTCACCGGCCTGCTAATTGCCCTCGAACCGTTCATCATCGGCCATGACCGCCTGCTCCATATCGACGGGCTGTTCGCCGCCAGCGCATTCACGGCGACCCTCGCGATCGCCGTCGCCGCGCGGTCGCCTTCCTCGCTCCGTCTGTGGCTCGTGGCGGGGCTGCTGAGCGCGATCACCTGGCTGAGCCGCACCCCCGGGTTGCTCCTGGTGCCGGTCGCCGGACTCGCGATCCTGGCCGCCGCCTGGCTCGAGCACGGTCGATCTCCCCGCTGCCTCTTCCGGTGGGGGACGATCCGGGCGATGATCGGCCGCTTCGCTGTCTTCGGCGTGTCCCTGGTCGTGTTCTCGGTGCTGCTCTGGCCGGCGCTCTGGGCCGCGCCCCAGGACACGTTTGCCGCGATCATCGACTTTTCCGAGAACGCGGCCGTGGTCGGGCACGAGACGACCCAGGTGTTCAACGGCGAGGTCATCAAGGGGGACCCCGGGCTGTGGTACTACCCGGTCACGCTGGCCTGGCGCCTGTCGCCGTTGACACTCGCCGGGATCGTGCTGTTCGTCGCGCTGCTGCTGGCGGCCCGGCGCTCGGTGGTTCGCGACCGCGACCGCTTTCCCCTGCTGGTGATCGGGGGTTTCGGGGCCGCCTACTTCCTGGTGATGACCCTGGCGGCCAAGAAGTTCGACCGGTATATCCTGCCGGATTACCAGGTGCTCGTGCTGTTCTCGGCGCTGGGGTGGATCGGGCTCGGCGCGCTCGCCTGGCGGCATCGCACGGCGTTCGCGCGGGCGGCGGCGATGCTGCTGATCGCGCTGGTCGTGACCGGCCAGGGCCTGGTTGCCGCCTCGACGCGCCCCTATGGCCTGGATTACTTCTCGCCGCTGCTGGGCGGGATGCCGGCCGCCGAGGGCGAGCTGTTGCTCGGCTGGGGCGAGGGGCTGGACCAGGCCGCCGAGATCATCCTCGCCCAGCCGCGCGGCGAGCACGCGGTGGTTGGGACGGCCAACAACCGGACCTCGCTGCTCTATTTCCTGCCGGACACGGCGGAGGTCCTGCAGGCGCGCTCCAGGGGGACTAACGCGACGGTCCTGGCGTGGGCGGAGATGGATTACTACGTGGCGTACACGATGCAGTGGCAACGCAACGGCGGCTTCGAGATCGCCCATCTCGACCAGTTCGAGCCGATCGGGACCGTCGATGTCAACGGCGTGGAGTTCGCCCGCGTCTACAATGTCCGGGACATTCCGCCACCGCCGGAAGTGCTCACGTCCGGTTGCGTCTGGAACTTCGAGGATCGCGTGTCGCTGCTGACATGGAAGGCCGAACGGGTGACCAATCCGTTTACCGGCAAGTCGACGCTCCGGCGGATCACGCTCTATCTGGCCCCGGG
>DASYVY010000382.1:0-3223 GCA_035936535.1 Thermomicrobiales bacterium
GGTTAAAGGGATCGGGGCGGGCGCCGCGAAGCGCATCACCGAGGGGTTGAAATCGCTGCAAGCCAGTGATACCCGCTTGCCCATCGGCATCGCCCGGGCCCAAGGGTTGGATCTCATCAGTCGTCTGCGGGTCCTCGCCCCCGGCATCAGCAAGATCGAGTTGGCAGGCAGCCTCCGGCGGATGCGGGAGACCATCGGCGACCTGGATATCGTGGCCGCGGCCCGAGAGCCGGAGCCGGTCATCAATGCCTTCGCGGTTCTTCCGGATATCGCGTATATCGAACGGCTCGGTCCGAACCGGTGCCAGGTCGTTCTCCAGAACGGGCTTTCCGCCGATCTCTGGGTCTTGCCGGAAGAGCACTGGGGTTCCCTGCTGTTTCACGTCACGGGGAGTAAGGCGCATGGGATCGCCATGCGCGACCTCGCTCACGAGCACAGCGCGAAGCTGAGCGAATACGGGATTACCAAGGATGGGACGCTCATTCCCTGTCCGGAAGAGGCCGATGTCTACGCCTTCTTCGGCATGCCGCTCATCCCACCGCCGATGCGGGAGGATATGGGAGAGATCGCGCTCGCCCGGCGCGGGGAGCTGCCCGCCGTGGTCCAGCGCGGCGACCTCCGCGGCGACCTTCACCTCCACAGTCAGTGGAGCGACGGCAAGCGAACGATCCGGGAGATGGCCGAGGCCGCTCGTGAACGGGGCTACGACTACCTCTGTGTCACGGATCACTCTCAGGGGCTAGCGGTCGCGAACGGCCTCGGCCGCGACCGCCTCCAGGCGCAGCGCCAGAAGATCGACCAGGTCAATGCTGAACTGGCGCCGTTCCGGGTGCTGCAGGGTGTCGAGCTGGAGGTTCGTGGCGACGGGCGCTTAGATCTGCCTGACGAGGTCCTGGCTGAGTTGGATTGGGTGACCGCCTCCGTCCACAGCGGTCTCCGTCAGGAGCGGGACCGCCTGACCCAACGCGCCCTTGCAGCGATCCACCACCCGCTCATCGACGTGCTGGCCCACCCCACGGGCCGGATCGTCGGCGGCCGGGCCGGTGGCGATTTTGATCTCGACGCACTTTACGCCGAAGCGGCGAAGACGGGCACCGCTCTGGAGATCAACGCCGATCCGGCGCGGCTCGACCTGCGGGACGTCCACGCCCGTGCCGCGGTCGCCGCTGGCTGCGTCCTGACCATCGGCAGCGACGCCCACGACATCCCGGGGCTGGACAGCGTCTATTACGGCATCGGCGTCGCGCAACGCGCCTGGGTTCCCCCGGAACGCGTCCTGAACACGTTACCGCTGGACGAACTCTTGGCGTGCCGGAAGCGATGGCGAAACATCGGCTGATCCACGTTGGGTCCGGTACTCTTTATTCTTGATGTAGTCCACCTGCTATATCGAGTCCGATACTCAGTCATATGGAGTAGGATGTTCTGTAGCATGAGGCGGCACGGCTCCACATCGCCGTGACAGGGGTGGCAACATGGCAAGCACTAGGGACCTGCCTGCACACGTCATTAAGTTGGTAGACGAGATCGCTGCTCGATTCCAACCGGAACGTATTGTCCTGTTTGGGTCACATGCAACGGGCGTGGCTGACGAGAGCAGTGACGTCGACTTACTCATCGTTATGTCGACGGCGGTTCCTCCCGTTCGCCAGGCGGTCGCCATCTACCGATCACTCGATCATGAGGTACCGGCCGATATCTTAGTGCGGACTCCAGAACAAGTAGAAGCCCGGAATCCTCGAGACCTCATCCTCCGAACGGTGCTCAGCGAAGGCATCACGGTCCATGAAGCCGGAAACTGAGGCGTGGATTTCCGTTGCGGAAGTCGACATCCGCACGGCCCACCGCCTCGTCGCACCACCGGATCCCATTCCCGAATCCGCCTGCTACCACGCCCAGCAGTGCATCGAGAAATATCTGAAAGCAACCCTGGAGGAGGCTGGCCGCCCAGTTCCCCGCACGCACGACCTCGGGCGACTGTTGCTCCTAACAGACGACCTCTTGCCGGAGCTAGCAAGCGCCTGGCCGGCTATCGAGGAGATCATGCCTTACGTCGTGACGCTCCGCTATCCCCACGATCCCATGGAGCTTGGCGACATGACGGAGGAAGCCGAGCAGGCCGTTGCGACGATGACGAGTGCTCGCTCCGTGGTGCGAGCGGCACTCGGAATGACAGGTGACATGTCGCCCAGGGAAGGACACATATGTGGTGAGCCGGAAAATAGCATTCACGAGGACTCATGAGGAGCGGGGATACCCACGCTAGGGGGCTGAAATCGATGTGCGCCTGGCAACATCGCCGATGATCCCTTCGTCAGTGTATTGAACCGGGGATTCCGGATACCCCGAGGCCTGGTCATCCCTGCTCTATTGGTCCGTTTCCCCGTATCCTGTCTATCGTCATAAACGGATCGATTCGCCCTCATCAGGCGCGGGAATGTTCTCAGGACGAGTAGAGAAACGCCTGTAGACGTGCTCCGATGCGGGGTCGCAGAACGCAGTTGACGCCAGTCATCGTGGCCGCTAAGGTGCCGTGACTCACGTATCACGCGAATGAAGGGTTGTATGCTCCATGGCTCGTTTAGGCGTCATTGGGTTTGGCCGCCGGATGCGGCATATGCTGGATGTGATTGGCTCGTTCAGCGCCGGGGCCGAGATCGTCGCGGTGGTCGATCCCGAGGCGGACCCGCTGCAGCGCGACTTCCCCCAGCAGCTGGCCGGTGTGACCTTCTATGACGATGCCGAGATGATGCTGGAGGAGGCGAGTCCCGATGGGTTGCTGATCGGCACCCGGTGCTCGTCCCATGCGCCGCTGGCGATTGCCGTCCTGGAGCGCGGTCTGCCCCTCTTCCTCGAGAAGCCGGTCGCGACCTCGTGGGAGCAGCTCGCGGCGCTCGAAGAGGCCGCCGCCCGCTCGCGCAGTCCGGTCGTTGTCTCGTTCCCCCTGCGGGTCTCGGCGGTCTGCCAGGCGGCATGGGAGATCATTACGTCCGGGGTGATTGGGACGGTGGAGCACGTCCAAGCCGTGAACAACGTCCCGTTCTACGCCTCGACGTACTATCACGGCTGGATGCGTGACGACGAAGAGACGGGCGGGCTCTGGCTCCAGAAGGCGACCCACGACCTCGACTACCTGAACTACCTGATCGATCAACCGCCGGTCCAGGTCTGCGCGATGGAGTCGAAGACGGTCTTCCGGGGCGACATGCCAGCTGGCCTCCAC
>DASYVY010000383.1:0-1923 GCA_035936535.1 Thermomicrobiales bacterium
GATCGGCATCGGCGGGGTGCTGGTCTCGGTCGGCAGCTCCGCCGGGTGGGAGCCGTGGATCGGCGTGAGTTCAGCCCTGGGCGTAGCGGTGGTATGCATCTTCGGCGCATTGGTCGCGGGCCAGCGCTTGCATTTGGGCACTGAAAGGGCTGCTGTTACCTTGCGGCAATAAGGCCATGAACTACGCCTAGCTGGACTGACCGTGCGGTATATAGATTGAGGACTTCCCAACCGAAGCCAGGGTCCATACAGTGGTTGCACCACTTTCAGTGAGCGTTCCCCGGATGAGATACGGGGCAATCCCGCCGGTCACAAGAAGGCATAGCTGCCACGACAAGGCGAGTCGTGACCATGTTTTCATTCGTTCCCCGATGGGACAGTATGCCGCGGCGACAGCCTAACCGCCGGTGAGTGCGTTGAGCAGTGATGATCGGCCAGCTGGTCTATCGAAGACATCTAGGCCGCAGAGAATGGCGCACATAGGGAGCCTACCAGGTTGGAGGAGAGGGTTCCTCTCTTCATCGCCCTAACCAGGAGTGATAACGCGGCGAGTTCAGGGGGCGGCGAGGGAATCCGGAAGCGCGGGTGGCGACGTAAGCCACGTGTACGGTGGACACATCCGACGCGTCCATCCCCGACAATGCTAGAGAGATCAACCCGGCCGGGTTGCAGTCCGGCCGCGTGATGGTGGGAGGGAACCGCGTGCCCCGTGTCCCCGCACCGGCCTGGAGCCGGTCACGTGTCGTGCTTTGTCTGCTCTTCTGTTCCACGGTGTATTTTGGTCTTGGGCTGGTCCTCCCGACGTTGGCGAGGGCTGAGAGTCATCTCCAACCTGGCCACGATGCAGGTGCCACATCCGACCTCTTGCTGCGTGCGGCGCCGGGGTACGACGCGACCGTCGTCATGCCGGTTGCCGCGGAAACGATCGTACGTGTCCTCGATGGGCCGGTTGCGGCGGCTGATGGGTCGCTGTGGTATGGGGTTGCCGTTTCGGGCGAAGACGGCTTCCTCCCCGGCGGATCGCTCGCCGCGCTCGCTGGCTCCGCTGAGGCAGACGAGACGAGTGATCCCGGCGTGTCCGGTGCCGCGCAAAACGACTTCTCGGAGTCCCAGGTCGAGGCAGCGGTGGTCGGCGAGCGGGCCATCGTTACGACCGCACTGAATCTCCGTTCTGGGCCCAGCACGTCGGATGCGGTGCTGCTCGTCATGCCGGCTGGCGCGAGCGTGACGTTGACCGGCAACAGCGCGAACGGCTTCGTTTCCGTGGATTACAACGGCACTGCTGGGTGGGCATATCAGAGCTACCTCGATACCGGCGATACCCCCTCGCAGCCAGTTCCGCCATCGGGCGCATCGGCGGTGACCACGGCCGATCTGAACGTGCGAAGCAGCGCCAGCCTGTCGGCTCCGGTCATCCTCGTCATGCCAGCGGGGTCGACGGTTGCGATCACCGGCTCGGTACAGAATGGCTTTTACCCCGTCACCTACAGTGGTCAGGCGGGTTGGGCGTTCGCGGATTATCTGACGTCAGGCAGCAGCGACGATGATGGCGGGTCCAGCGGCGAGACCGGTGTCGCACGGGTCACCGAGGCGCTGAACCTGCGGACAGGCCCGAGCACGGCCAACGGGGTCATCACCGTCATGCCTGCCGGGACAACCATCACGCTGACCGGCAACAGCGCGAACGGATTCCTCTCCGTTTCCTATAACGGGACCGCGGGCTGGGCGTATGCCGCGTATTTGGAGACGGGCGGCTCCTCGCCATCTCCGGACACCCCCTCGAATCCCGATTCCGGCGCGGGAACCGGAACGGGACGGACGACGACCGCGCTCAACCTCCGTACCGGTCCCAGCACGTCGGACGGTGTGCTGCTCGTCATGCCCGGTGGCGCCAGTGTCACGCTGACCGGCAATAGCGCCAAC
>DASYVY010000384.1:0-3510 GCA_035936535.1 Thermomicrobiales bacterium
GCTGGCGTCGGAATCCGGGATTGCCCTGCGCCAGCTTTCCGAGGTTGACTGGCTCGACCTTTGCATCGATGGCGCGGATGAGATCGACCCCAGGCTCGATCTCGTCAAGGGCCGCGGCGGCGCGCTGTTGCACGAGAAACTGGTAGCAGTACAGGCACGACGGCTGGTCATCATCGCTTCTTCGGAGAAGCTCGTGGAACGTCTCGGGATGCGACTTCCCCTGCCGGTCGAGGTTGTGCCGTTCGGCCGCCGCCATACCACCGAGCGGATTCGCGATCTCGGCCTCGTGCCCGACCTCCGGACAGAGGCCGATGGATCACCGTACGTGACCGATGGCGGTCATCACATTCTCGATTGCACTGGCGGACCATTTGACGATGCGGCCGCGCTGGCCATCGCCCTCAAGGCGGTGACCGGTGTGGTCGATCATGGACTCTTTATCGGCATTGCCGACATCGCGTTGACGATCGACGAATCGGGCGACATCTCGGAACATATCGCGGAGCCACGGATTTAGATGTCCCGTACTTCTTCGCCTAATCCGGCCAAGCGGAATGACCTGACTGCGCCCTGGTGGGTGATCCTCCTCATCCTGGCGCTCGCCGTGCCGCTATCGCTGGTGACGCGAGGCGACAACATCCTGTCGATCGACCGCGAGGCGACGGGCAGCGTTCAGCGGCTCGATGGCCAGCCCTGGCAAGGCATCGCCGACATCGGGAACGTTCTGGGCGAGAGCACGTACGCTGTCGCGATAGCGCTCGTCCTGCTTCTCGTCGCAATCGCCCGCAGGGATCTGAGGGACGTTGCGTTTCTGTGCCTTCTGCTCGTCCTTCGAAGCGCCACGGTGGTGCTCAAGGGGATCTTCGGCAGTCCGCGGCCAACGATCGACGTCGCGGAAGTTGTCGGGACGTTCGACGGCTTCGGGTTTCCGAGCGGACATGCCGTGACGAGCGCCACCGCACTCGGGGGGCTGGCCTTTCTTGTCTTCCGCCATGCCCGCTTGAGCGCAGCAGCCCGCCCGGCCGTTCAGTTGCTCTGGCTCGTGGGGGTTCTGATGACCGGCTATGCCCGGATCTGGTATGGCGCCCACTGGCTGACTGACGTGATCGGCGGGAGCCTGGTTGGTCTTGCGATCGTCCTTGTCTCCGCCAACCTGAGCGCGCTCCTCAACTCTTGGCTGAAGGCGCCCCGGGGCCGACCGGTCGAGGCAACTCGGTCATGACAACCGCTCTCCGACGTACGCGATCGATCCCACGCCGATAAAGGCGATAGCGGCCAACCGGAACACCGTGTCGAGGTAGCCATCGAACCGGCTGCGCAGGAATCCGGGAAGCAACCAGACCCTGGCCCGCGAAAACGGCAGCAAAGGCCGGATTCCGCCATGCGTGCAGGCATCACTCGCCAGATGCGACGCGATGCCGAGTGCCAGCGCGACGAGCCAGGGGACTACGGCATTCTCCGGCGGTATCAGATGCACTCCAGCCAGGGCGAAACCTGACGCTCTGAGGAGTGTAAAGAGCCCTAACACCAGTCCCGTCACCACGATCAGGAACACGATGCTGTGCGAGATGCCCCGGTGCTGAAGCCGGAGTGGCCCGCGGAGATCGCTGCGCAGGTCGAACCAGTCCGGCAGTCCGCCACCTGCCATCCCCCACCACAGGCAGGCGGCGGCGATGATCGGATCATGAGAAACGGCGGTGGGCATTGCCACCGCCGCTCCGAGTAGTGTGTGCGTGATCCGGCGCATCAGCCTTCGCTTCCTGATGTGTCGACCGCGTCAGGTACAGCGCCAGCTCTCCTGGACTTCAGTCGAGACCGACGACCGGTGAGGGCGCTTCATATCTCATGAAGCTGGTGAAGTGATCCGGGGCAGGATCCCCGGGCGGTTGCCCGGGATCCTGCCCCATGCGTGTGGAAGTCGATAGCGTTATCGCCGACCGGCCAACTAGAGCGGATTTCATATGCTGTGCCAGTCTGGCACACTGGGTCGATGAAGCGCCCGCACGCCTCTGACGACGTCCGTGAACGAGCGCTGGCTGCCGTTGACGAGGGGCATCCAGTCGCTGAGGTCGCCACGTTCTTCCAGAACGATCCCTCGACGATTTACCGCTGGCTCCGCCGCCGGCGGCGGACCGGCCTGGCCACTCGCCGGGCGCATCCGGGGCGACCGCGTGGATTGCGTCCGGAGCAGGAAGCCGCGCTCCGGGCGTTGGTGGACGGGCGGTCCGATGCCATCCTCGCCGAGCTCTGCCAGGCCTGGGCTGCGCAGACCGGACAGCGGGTGAGCGTGCCGACCATGCATCGCTGGCTGCGGGCTCTGGGCATCACGCGCAAAAAAAGACGCTGATCGCCCGCGAGCAGGATGCCGCGGCACGAGCGACCTGGCGCGCGGAGCTGCGGGGGATCGATCCCCGCCAGTTGGTCTTCCTCGACGAGACCCATACCCCGACCACCCTGACCCCGCTGTGGGGACGGAGTCGCCGGGGCCAGCGCGTGGTGGGGCGGGTGGCGCGGGGCCGCTGGCACACGGTCTCGCTGTTGGCCACGCTGACCTCGGCCGGGTTCGGGCCGGGACTGCAGGTCGACGGCACGGTCGACCGTGCCGTCTTCGACCAGTTCGTGACCGAGGTGCTCGTCCCGACCCTGCGACCGGGGCAGATCGTGGTGCTCGACAATCTCTCTGTCCACAAGAGCGCGACCACCCGGCAGGCGATCGAGGCGGCCGGCTGCACCCTCCGCTTCCTCCCGACCTATTCCCCCGACTTCAACCCGATCGAGCTGGCCTTCAGCAAACTCAAACACCTGCTTCGGCGAACCGGAGCACGCACGGTCGAGACGGTCTTCGCCGCCACCCAGGCCGCCTATCCACGCATCACGTCCACCGACGCCCTCAGCTATTACCGGGCCGCCGGGTACTCGCTATGAAAACCGCTTTAGTCGAGCAGGTCGTCCATTGCCAGCTCATAGGCCGAGAAGGTGACCTGTCCAAAGCAGACAACCCGGACCGTCACGATGTCGGGATACCTATCGACAGCGTCGCGAAGCTCCCGCACGGCGATCCGGGCCGCGCGATCCACCGGAAATCCGAACGCCCCCGTGCTGATGGAGGGAAAGGCGATCGACCGCACGTGATGCTGGGACGCCAGGGACATGGTGTTCCGATAACACCTCGCCAGCGTCACGTCCTCCCCGTGATCGCCGCCCCGCCAGATCGGTCCGACCGTGTGGATCACGGACGCGGCTGGCAACCGGAAACCCGGGGTGATCCGGGCCTCTCCGGGCGGGCATCCGCCGATCTTCTGGCATGCTTCCAGAAGCCGCGGGCCCGCCACCCGATGAATCGCGCCGTCGACACCGCCGCCGCCCAGTAGCGAGCTGTTCGCCGCATTGACGATGGCATCGACATCCTGGCGCGTTATATCGCCCTGTACGAGCTCGATGTACCCGTCACCAACGCTCATGATCTTCAGCCCCGGTTCGGCGAAGAGGCTGTGCCGACGCAAACAGGCG
>DASYVY010000385.1:0-2356 GCA_035936535.1 Thermomicrobiales bacterium
CCATGGCACCGCGGATGCCGGACAGGCTCCCGGGATCGACCTGCGGCGCTTCTCGACCCTTGCACTGGCGCTGTTCGCCGTCGCGACGATCACCGGGTTGATCAACACGGGGTTCGTCTTCCCGTTCGTGACGTCGATCCGCGACGATGGCGTGGGCGCGGAAGCGTTTTCCCCGCTCTGGACATCGCGCTATGGCATCGTGCTCCTGATCAAGATCGCCGCCCTGCTCATTCCGCTCGGCCTGGCGGTGTACCACCGCACGGCCGTGAAGCGGATGGCACGCTCCGCAGCCGACAGGCTGTCAGGCGTGCCCGGGCGGATGCGAGCGACCCTCCGGTGGGAGGCGATCGCCGTCGCGGCAGTCGTGCTCGGCGGCTCGACGATCGCGCTGTCTGCGCCGCCCGCGGTGGATGAATCGGTCCTCGGCCAGGTCACGCTTGTTTCACCGGCTCGCACGGAGGCCGGTGACGATGCCATGCTCGCGCACCTGACGGTCGAACCCGCCCGGCAGGGATCGAATGAGATCTCCATCTATCTGACCGACGCCATGGGTGGAGCGATCGCCGCCAACCCGAAGCCGAGCATCTCGCTTGATCTCCTGAGCCTCGACCACGGGACATCGAGGAACGGCGTCGATCTCGTTCAGGACCCGGCCGATCCCACTCTCTACACGACCTCGGGGCTTGACCTCAGCATGAACGGCTGGTGGCAGGTTACGGCGGCCATCGACCGGATCGGCGCCGAACGCGCCACCGCTCCCTTCTACATCCTGCTGCCCGATCCGAACACGAGTGGTATGGACGCGCCTCCCGATCCGCCAACGGAGCCAGAGGCCGAGGCCGTCTTCCAGCGGGGTCTCTCGGCCATGACGTCGTGGAATAGTGTCCGCTGGACGGAGTCACTGGGCTCCGGCGAGGATGTCCTGGTGATCGCCCGGTTCGCGATCACGGATGGCAAAGGCGCAGGCCCACCCGCCTTCGACCAGGAAACCCTCTATTCCGGCTCGTTCGCGCCCGGAGCGGATGGCTCGGCGCCAGCCGTGCCAACCACGAACTCCCGCCGCTCGGTCAGCATCGGAGATCGCGGCTGGCTTCGGACCTCCGATGGAGCATGGCTGGAAGAGCCGTCTCGCCGCTTCTCGGTACCCTCCGAATGGGGATCGATCTACAGGGGCGCCACGAATATCCGGCTTGGCACAACTCAGGTCGTCAACGGCGAGGAGGCCCAGATCATCACGTTTCGTTCGCCAGACCGCCCGGACCAATCGGAAGCCTGGTTCGCGTGGTGGGTGGGCAAGGATTCCGGCGATGTCCTCCAGGTCGCGATGATCGCCCGGAGCCACTACATGGTCTGGCAATACGTCGACATCAATGCGGACATCCGGATCGACCCGCCCGTCTCAACCTGAACGGTGGCGCGGGCGAATGCTCCTCGAACGACACGCGCAATGCGGAACCCGGACGAAAGGCTGGCGGACGCCAGCCCCTACGACTACGGGCGAAGGCCTGTGGATGGGGCACGCGCGGCGGCGTAAGGGGGCAGACACAGGGGTCTGCCCCTATGATTCCGGGCGAGGGCCTGTGGATGGGGCACATGACGGTCGATGGTCTGTCCCTGGGCAGCCACACAGGTCATCTACCCCGACATACTCGCATCAGCGGCTACTGGAACCCCTTTGGTAGCGGCGACTCCTACGTTCTTTCATGGGTGGGCATTCAACCGGAGTCCGTAATAAAGGATTCAGGATCAGCCACCATGAGGCGCGTCCTCATCGCCCCAGGTCGATCCCGCTGCCCGCCCGGGCCGGGGCCGAGGCGTGGGACACGCCGCAGCCGCAACTCTCGCCTTCGGCATGAACCTCGACAGACGCCGTATCCACCGGGCGGGCTTCCAGGCGCGCCAGTCGCAAGCCGTTGAGCGTCACCACCAGTGACGTGCCGACATCAACCAGCACCGCGATCCACAGATTGACGAACCCGAACGTGCCGAGGACCAGCGCGGCGATCTTGGTGAGCAGCGAGAGCGTCACGTTTTGCCGGATCACCGTCAGGGTCCGCTGGCCGAGCCGGACAAGCGTCGGCAGCGAGGTGAGATCGTCGCGCATCAGGGCCAGATCGGCGCTTTCCAGCGCCACATCGGTTCCGTTGAGGCCCATCGCGATTCCGCAATCGGCGAGCGCGAGAGCCGGGGCGTCATTGACGCCGTCACCGACCATCGCGACCGGGCCCTGCCGGCGCAGCTCCCGGATCGCATCGACCTTGTGATCGGGGAGCAGTTCCGCCCTCACCGCGTTGGCGCCGACCGCGCTGGCAACCGTCCGGGCGACAGCCAGCCGGTCTCCGCTGAGCAGGATGAC
>DASYVY010000386.1:0-12077 GCA_035936535.1 Thermomicrobiales bacterium
GTCGGAGCCGACTTCGCGGAACTCGCCCTCGACGGTCGCGTCATCGTCCGCGGTCGCGTCGGTGTCGCGTGCGCCATTCTGTGCGAACGGATCCTCTCCATCAGTGGCGCCATTGGCCTGCGCCTCGTTGGCCGCCGCCTCATACATCGCCTGCGATGCATTCTGGAGCGAGGAGACAAGCGCCTCGTGAGCGGTCTTCAAGCGCTCGGTGTTGTCAGCGTCGTTGTCGAGGACGTCCCGGACCGCGGCGATCTTCGTCTGCAGGTCCGTCTTGGCCTCGTCACTGATCTTGTCGCCGTAGTCCTCGATCGTCTTCTCCGCCTGGAAGACGAAGCTCTCGGCATCGTTGCGGACCTGGATGGCCTCGCGGCGCTGCCGGTCCTCTTCCGCGTGAGCTTCCGCCTCACGGACCATCCGCTCGACCTCATCGTTCGAGAGTCCGGACGAGCCGGTGATCGTGATCTTCTGCTCCTTGTTCGTCGCGGAGTCGCGGGCCGCGACGTTCAGGATGCCGTTCGCGTCGATGTCGAATGTGACCTCGATCTTGGGCACACCGCGCGGTGCGGGCGGGATTCCGTCAAGGATGAACCGGCCAAGGCTCTTGTTGTCCGCCGCCATCGGGCGCTCGCCCTGGAGGACGTTGATCTCCACCTGCGGCTGGTTGTCCGACGCGGTCGTGAAGCTCTGGCTCTTGCGGGCCGGGATCGTCGTGTTGCGCTCGATCAACGGTGTCGCGACGCCACCAAGCGTCTCGATCGAGAGCGTCAGCGGGGTCACGTCCAGCAGGAGGATGTCCTTGACGTCACCGCCGAGCACACCGCCCTGGATGGCGGCGCCGAGCGCGACCACTTCATCCGGGTTGATCCCCTTGTGCGGCTCCTTGCCGAAGAAGCTCTGGACCTGGCGCTGGACGATCGGCATCCGCGTCTGGCCACCGACCAGAAGCGCCTCGTCGATATCGCCCTTGGAGACGCCCGCATCCTTGAGCGCGGCCTCCATCGGCGGGACGGTCCGTGTCACCAGTGAGCCGATCAACTGCTCCAGCTTCGAGCGGCTGAGCGCGACGTTGAGGTGCTTCGGTCCGCTCGCATCGGCCGTGATGAACGGGAGGTTGATGTCGGTCTGCTGGGTGCTGGAGAGCTCGATCTTGGCCTTTTCGGCGGCTTCCTTGAGTCGCTGCAGGGCCATCCGGTCCTGCCGCAGGTCAATGCCTTCCTGCTTCTTGAACTCGTCCGCCAGCCAGTCGATGATGACCTGGTCGAAGTCATCGCCACCAAGGTGCGTGTCACCGTTGGTCGCCATCACCTGGAACACGCCCTCGGAGAGATCGAGGATCGAGATGTCGTACGTGCCACCGCCGAGGTCATAGACGGCGACCTTCTCGTCGCCCTTCTTGTCCAGGCCATAGGCGAGGGCGGACGCTGTCGGCTCGTTGATGATCCGCAGCACCTCAAGGCCGGCGATCTTGCCGGCGTCCTTGGTGGCATCGCGCTGGGCATTGTCGAAGTAGGCCGGTACGGTGATGACGGCCTTGTCGACCGCCTCCCCAAGGAACGCTTCGGCATCTGCCTTCAGCTTCTGAAGGATCATCGCCGAAACTTCCTGCGGGCTGTACCAACGGTCGCCCATCTTCACCTGCACGTCGCCATTGGGGGCGGCCTGCAGCTGATAGGGAACGAGCTTCTTGTCACGCTCGACGGCCGGGTCGTTGAACTTGCGCCCGACAAAGCGCTTGATCGAGAACACGGTGTTCTCGGGATTGGTCACGGCCTGACGCCGGGCAAACCGCCCGACGAGGCGCTCGCCATTTCCCGTCACCGCAACGACCGATGGCGTGATCCGCTCACCTTCCGCGTTGGGAATGACGACCGGCTCGCCACCTTCGATGGCGGCCATGACCGAATTCGTGGTTCCGAGATCGATTCCGATTGTGCGTCCCATAGGGGGTCACTCCTCTTGCACTATCGCGGCTCCTGGCCGCGTCATCCGTGTGCAGCAATTACCGCATGCTGCGATTCGGGTCGCCTCAGGCGTTGAATCGGGTTTCCTGCTCGCTCGGTGTATCCGCCGTCCCCCCGGAAGGGGCATCGCCCGTCTTGACCATGGCGGGCCGGACCAGGATGTCCCCAAGCCGATACCCGGATTGATACACCTCGACGACGGTGTCACCGGACGTTCCCGGCTCGGTCGATACTGCTTCGTGCAGGGACGGGTCAAACGGCTTGTTGAGCGCGTCGATCTTCGTCACGCCAATTCGCTCGACGGTCGCGTTCAGCTTGGACTGGATCAGCATGATGCCCTTGACCCAACCGCTGCCGCGCTCCTGTTCGGGAATCGCGCTCAACGCCCGGTCGAGATCATCAATGACAGGCAGAAACTGGGCCAACACATCCCGGCTCACCAGTTGCCGGAGCATGGCCCGTTCCTGGTCGTTGCGACGGCGGAAGTTCGCGAACTCCGCCCGGCTCCGCTGAAGCTGGTCGAGATACTCGTCGCGCTCGGCGACGATCGTTATCATCCTGTCCTCGTCCTCAGGCTCCCCGTCGGTGGCCGGTGCGTCGCCATCGGAAACCAGGGCATCGTCATCGCCAGCGATGTCCGTCTCGGCTGTCTGATTAACGTCATGTTCGAGACCGTTGGTGACTGGTCCTTTGGGTGCGGCGGGGTCGGCGTCCTCGTCATGGACGGTCGCCTGGCCCTGGCCGGTCACCGTGTCCTGCTCCTTGTGCTGTTCGTTCGTCACAGGTGACTCCCGCGCCCCGGAACGTCTCCGTCCGCTCCGCGGCATAGTGTCGAATCGTTCCGGCAAAAACATGGCCCCGGAACCTCTAGGAGGAATACAGGTCCTCCATCAGGTCGCTCATCAGCCGCGCCATGTACCTGACGGACGAGATCGACCGCCAATACGCCATGCGCGTCGGCCCCAGAACACCGAGGATGCCGGTAACCTCTCCATCAATACCGTACGTCGCCATCACGACGCCGAACCGGCGCAACGCGTCGGTCGGATTCTCATCACCGATAAATACCTGCACATCGTTGCCGACCGACAGCTGCGGAAGCACCGCTCCCAGCAGCGATCCGCCGCGCAGCAGGTCGAGAACGCTCTGCGCTTCGTCGCCCGCAAACTCCGGCTGCCCGAGGATGTTCTCGATCCCGGAGTGCCGGATCTGCGTCCGCTCCACGGAGTTCAATCCGCGCAAGCCGATCGTGATCTGTTCGAGCACATATCGCGACACCGGAGACGCGCCAACGACCAGGTCATTGACCTCGTCGGCATCGAGCCCCCGCGTTAAGGTGACCAGCGAGTCGGCAATCCGGCTCAGCTCGGCCTGCTCCATGTCGACGGGCAGGTGCAGCATCATCTGCCGCACGACGGATTCCTGCGTGACCAGTATCAGCAACGCCAGTCGCGGTTGCAGCGAGATCAATTCGAAGTGGCGGAGCCGCGCGATCATCGTCCGCGGGGCGGAGACGATCGAGACATTGCCCGCCGTTTCCGCCAGCACCGCCGCCGCGAAGTCCACCCACGAATCGAGTTGGAACTCCACTTGCCGGAACTGATGCCGGATCATGATCTGATCGCCGGACGACAGCTCCGGGGCGCCCATCAGGTGATGGACGTAATAGCGATACCCGGTGTCCGTCGGCACGCGGCCACCAGAGGTATGCGGCTGCTGGACGTATCCCGCCTCTTCAAGAGCCGCCATCTCGTTCCGGATCGTGGCCGAGGACACACCGACCGGGTAGCGCTCCGTCAAGGTTTTCGATCCGACGGCACGCCCAGACGCGACATGCTCCTGCACGATGAGCTTGAGAATGGCTCGCTGTCGCTCGGTGAGTTGGCTGCCGTCCGGCTTGACCGTCTCCACAACAGGCTGCTCCTGATCACGTTAGCACTCTCCGCTTGGGACTGCTAACAGGGATGAGCATAGCGAACTTGAGCGTTTCCTGTCAAGGTTGGTCCCCGCCGCTGGAGCGCGGCATGCGCTCTGTTGACCCCATTCCCGATCCCGCAGGCCGACCAAACGGGAACGCTCAGCGGTGATCGGCGGCGTCCACCCGATGGCCATTCTCCCCGGGCAACAGCGGAGCCGTGTGACGCCGGAACACCCGGTCGAGCAGGCCTCTCCCTTCCCGTTTCGGCGGTTTCTGGGCCAGCGCGATCCGCTGCCGCAGGTCCTTGCTCAACCGCTTGGGGTCGGGCTCGATCAGGCGCATGCCCGGCATCGCCTGGCCATCCGGGCCAACTGCGTCGATCGCCTCATAGAGCCCCATCCCGTTGCGCTGGGCAAATGTTACCGCCTCGGTCATCAAGCCCATCGTCCGGACCGGATCGTATCCCGCCTCGGCGAGTCGTCGCACCGTCCGGTCGAACCGCGTCTCCATAATGGTCTGGAGGTTGTCGATCAGGCGGGCGGGAACGTATGCGCCTCCCATCAGCCCACGCTCCACATCGAGCCGGATCGGCATGGTCCTGGCTGTCGCCACATCGAGCCCGGCATCGGCGAACAACCGTGAGGGAGGCCGCAGCAGCATCCCGACCCCGCGGTCGATCCTCGCTTCCCACACCGTCAGGCCGAAGCCGTCGTGCACGAAGCTCGGGTGATGCGAGCCAAGTGCCCAGGCGAGTCCGAGCGTGACCTGGTTGAGCGCGGTCTCGTCCCCACTCTGCGCCCGCTGCCGGGCGCGAACAAGGCCCTCGTTCCACCAGCCTTCCCACATCGGGTCAGGAGACGCCTCGCCGGTCAGCGCCGCGACGTACCGCTGGGCGATCTCCGGGTCGAACGGATGCAGGGAGATGACTTCCATGACGCAAAACCTCCATCGGACAGGTCGGCGATCACTCACCGTCAAGATGCTCTCGCGCCTCAGGGAGTCACGGATGAATCGAGGGGCGCGATCTGGATGCATTGAACGGGTACATGGCACCCCATGAGCCACGCGGTCAAGCCGAGGACGACATCAGCGAGCTCCGACCTTTGCCTTCGGCCCGCCCAGGTGTTTTCTGCGGTGACGTGACCCTTAGAGAGCCCCTGTGCTGCATCAGGCCGACAGCGCGGACACATGCCCGGCGCGACACCGCGTGATCGCAATCGTGATGACACAGTATAAAGACCGGGGCAATCCCGCCGGCCCGGATGACCCCGGGTGCATGCCCATCAACCGAAAGCTGCACGGGTCAACCAGGTTCGACGATGACAGACGGCTTCGCCTGTCATCGTGAAAGACAGCCAGATTCACTCATGGAGGGTCGCGCAGCAATCCAGCGGCCACGGTGCCCTGCGGCCCAATTTAGGCAATCGCCAAGCGATTGAGCGGCCACGGTGCACTGCGGCCCATCGCTCAGGACAGGCTCCGGGCTGCCGCTACTACAGAAACACCCGATTGGGCTGGCACAGATGGTCGCCGGGCCGCCTCCGACACTTCCCGCAAGGCCCGGGCATCCAGCCGGATTCCAGATCGATGATGCGAGAGCCACGACCGACATGATGCAACAGCAGGCACAGCGAGAGACCAGGGACCAGGCAGGTCACGCCGATACCGAGTGCGTGCTCAGGGTGGAGCGGCGATTCGAGGAGGGCAGCTCCTGGATCGTTACGGTGCGGCACGATGGTGATGTCCAGGGTGACTGGACCATGCACCGGACAGATGATGAGATTCCGCGCTTTCCGGGAGGCGGCGGGGCGTTTGACCGGATCGTCGCCCACGATGTGCTCGAGCATGTCCTCGACGAGGAAGCGTGGATCTCGGCCCTTGCCGACCTGCTGGCACCGGCTGGACGGATCTCGATCAGGGTTCCCCTGGAAGGCCCGCTCGCGTGGCTGGATGCACGGAACATCTATCGCTACGTCGCGGACCTGACCGAACGGGGTACGGCCCCGGCCGAAACCAAACCGACCGGCTGGCACCGGCACTACCGGGAACGCGATCTCGACCGGATGCTGCGGCGCTTTGGTCTCAGGATCGTCTCCCGGCAGCGGGAAGGGGTGCCGGGGCTGGACATCCCGCACCTTGCCGGTCTCGTTGTCGGTGACCTCGCGCTTGGCCGGTCGGGTACGGAATCCCGCCTGGTCGCATTACGCGATCGTTTCGATCCCCTGGCACTCCGGGGGCGTGCCGGAGCGTTCAGCACGCACCTGCGGATCGAAGCCAGGAAGGATGTCGATCAGCCGCTGCCGAGCAATGACGCCGGGGCCTGAGTCGGCACGTCCACGCGGCGGATATGCTCGTCGATCAGGTGCCCCTGGCCCGCTACCCGCAGCTCGCGCATGATCAGCTCGAAGCGCGGCTGCAGCCCGTCGAGGATCTCGGCCTTCGTGCTCTCCGGCAAGGACCACAGCTGCCGCTTGAACGGGCCGAAGCCCCGCTTCCGGGTTGTGTAGTAAAACTGCTGATCCGTCTGGTCCGGCTTCCGCTCGTCGGCGTGGTTGGCGCTCAGGTGCGCGTAGATCTCGCCGCGCAAGTCTGCCGGAAAGGCATCGCTGTCGTAGATCGCATTCTGGAAGGCGGTCGCGAGATGGACCTCGACGGCGTCCGCCGCGGCGAACTGGCCGAATGCTTCTTCCGGCAGCGTCGATGCCCCGTGCTGGACCGCGCCGCCCATGCCGTAGCGATGCTTCGCGACATCGGACAGTTGGGCCAGCGTCCCGAAATCCACGCTGACCTCCTGGATCGATCCGTCGGGGAGCACCACGCCACCGTGGCTGGTGCCCGTCTGCACGCTGATCTTGCTGATTCCGGTGAGATCCGTGTTCGCCGCCTCGCTCAGACGGCCAAGCTCGTCCAGGTATCCGGTCATGAACGCGTCGAGGTCCTCGACCGTACTGTTGACCTTGCCGACCTCACCGATCTCGCCACCGATCGACACGGTCACCCCGGCCGGCTCGCTTTCCCGGATCGCCTTGGTCAGTTCGGCGGTGTGCCGGTAGTTGGCGGCCTGCTGTTCCGCCAGCGTCGCGTGGGAGAGATCGACCAGCGTGGACGCATCGATGTCGATATTGCCGTACCCGGCGGCGATCGCCTCGATCGCGAGATCGCGCACCGCCGCGATCTCCGCGTTGGGATCGCCTGCATACGCCTTCTGACTCGCCTGATAGTGATCGCCCTGGATAAAGACCGGCCCCTGCCAGTCTTCCTTGATTGCCGCCGCCAGTACGGCCGAGGCGTATTCGGCCGGGCGCTGCTGGGTATATCCCATCTCGGACCGCGCCAGCTCGAGGATGATCTGCCGGCTTTGGGTGGCATGTCCGGCCCGGAACACGGTGCGAGCCAGGTCGTATGTCATGCCGCGCAGGTTGATCGCCGGCGTCGTCACGTTGGAATACGCATCCCTGCCCGCCGCCATGTAGAGATCGTTGATCGAGGCCGGCCACGCGCCCATTGCCGGGGCCAGATGGCGGATCAACCAGCGGCTCGCCTCCATCACCTCGCGTTCCCCGAACACGGCCGACCAGACCAGCTGGTCGATCGTCCGCTCGCGAATCGCGGTAGCATCCTTCACCTCCACCCCATCGTCGCGGATGATGACCTGGTCGTGGGTTGCCGCTCGCAACTGATGTACGTCGTCAAACGCCTGAACCGGCATGGTGATCTCCTCTGCATGGATCCACTGGCCGCCCTGCTCGACAGCTATTCTCATTCTAAGGATACCGGTCGCTGATTTCCCTGACACGATCATCGCATCCGGAGCAAAGTGTTGCGCTGCCGGAGGAGACAAGGGAAACGCCAGAATCGGTCATCCGGTATCCGGATGACCGATTCTGGCGAGCGCAGATTAGTTACTGAGCAGAACTACCCGATCGTCGGTGTGCCCTACATGCCCGGCTGGCGATGACCCGGGCCGGAGCAGTAGTACACGAGCGACGCGCCGGCTTCGGTATCAGCCAGGACCGTCATCTCAACCGGCTCGCCACTGGGCAGGTTCTTGTCCATCCCCCGCGCGTCAGCGGCAAATGTATGCCTTGGCACGAGGACGTTACTCACCTGGCTTGCCGAGACGCTGATTTCGGAGACGCTCCACGCCACGGAATCCAGCGCTTCAAGCATGATGGGCTGACCAGTGCCACCGAGGACCGACACACCCAGTATCCATTGTTGCTGGACCGGATGTGTCGCCTCAGCGGCGGCAGCCGATACCTGCTTACTGCACCGTCAGGCTGGCGATCATGCCGGCCGCCTCGTGAGGAATGCAGAAGTACCGGTAGTCACCCGGCACCTCGAAGGTATGGCTGAACTCCTCACCATCGCCAACATTGCCCGAGTTCCATGGCTCCGCGCCCTCCGGCAGTGCGACGCTTTGCTCCGGATTCGCCGCGAGCGAGGGGTCGCACGTCGAGGTATGTGGAATCGCTCCGACCGTGCGCCAGGTCACGGTATCACCCACCTTGACCGTCAGTTGCTCCGGCACGAACTGCAACTGCAGGTTCATCTCGACGACGTGCGCTTGCCCCTGCCCACCTGCCTGCTGCCCCTGGGCTGGCTGCTGTTGAGCAGCAGGCGAGGCCTCAGCGGCTGGGCTCCCGCCGTCAGAAGCGGGAGCGGCACCCGCCTCCTGCACCGTCAGGCTGGCGATCATGCCGGCCGCCTCGTGAGGGATGCAGAAGTAGGTGTAGTCACCCGGCACCTCGAACGTGTGGCTGAACTCCTCCCCGTCGCCTACTAGGCCCGAGTTCCACGGCTCTGCCCCCTCCGGCAGCGCGACGCTTTGCTCCGGATTTGCCGCGGCCGAGGGGTCGCACGTCGAGGTATGCGGAATGGCTCCAACCGTGCGCCACGTCACGGTATCACCCACATTGACCGTCAGCTGCTCCGGGACGAACTGCAGCTGGAGGTTCATATCGACGACGTGGGTTTGCGGCTGCCCCGCCTGCGCGGGCTGCTGCTGGGCGGCCTCACCCTGAGCCGGCTGCTGCTGGGCGGGAGCCTGTTCAGCGGCGGGTGCACCGGCAGCCGATTGCTCTGGAGCCTGCGCGCCACCCCCGGGTGTTGCCTGTGGCGCAAGTGTCGGCGGGGCTCCAGCGACATCCGGAATCATCGTTGGGTTAAGGTTGGCGTCCGTGCTTGCGGTATTGCCGCATGCCGTCAGCACGGCGCCGGATGCCCCAACGGACGCTAGCAGCATGAACGTTCGACGATCTATCCGTTTCATCTGTCCTGATTCCTCCACACCCACGCGACACTCAGACATCCTGGGATTGCACATTGCATACCGATTCGGCTTCGTCCTGGCGACGATCTCCTGGACAACGAGTGCTGCTGGAAGACGACGCCCTTGGGACTCGATTGTGCTTTGTGAGTCCGATTCACTGCGGGAAGTGTACTGTGATTACGGCCTGCAGACTGTCGGGAATTTCCCCATTCCGGGTGCCATAATGCCCCTCTTCGGGCCAATCGGCCTTCTCACGGGAAACGCCGCGCATGAACCTTGCGCCTGGTGGAGTTCTGGCCTGGACACATACGCTCTCGAAAGGACGTCGCAGTGACCGAAACCACCCCTTCGCCTGCCGCACCACCCCTTCGCTTTGAGGATGCCTACGTCGACCTGGACCGGCACCGGATCGCGCTCCGTACCTGGGAGGGAAGCGGACCACCCCTGTTGCTCGTTCATGGCATCAGCAGCGCTGGAAGTGTCTGGAATCCGATCATTCCTGCACTTGCCGCCGAGTTCACCCCAATCACGATCGACCAGCGAGGCCATGGTGCCTCGGACAAGCCGGAAACCGGTTATCTCTACGACGACTACATACAGGACCTCGATGGCGTGCTGGCCGCCCTCCAGATCGATCGGCCGCTGATCGTCGGGCATTCACTCGGCGGAATCGTCACTCTCTGGTGGGCCGCCAGGTATCCGGACCGGGCGGCGGCGCTGGTAATCGAGGACAGTCCGCTTCGCAGCGGCGAGATCTTCATGCCAGCGTTCGATGAGTGGCTGATGCTCAACGCAATGCCCGAGGAGGATCTGCGCGCTCACTATGCCGAGGAATTTCCGGATTGGCCGCCGGAACTGGTGCTCGAGCGCGCCCGCCTGATGGCCAACACCGCCCGCAACGTGTTTGCGGAGCTCCGGGCCGACTCCCTCGCTCATCACGGTGTAGACCGCATCGCCGAGATCACGGGTATCCACTCCCCGACGCTCCTCGTTCACGGTGACCTGGATGCCGGCGGGATGGTCGATCCAGAGGACGCGCGAGCGTTCACGCAGCGCCTCGCCAACGCGCGGTCGGTCAGGATTCCGGGAGGCGGGCATACGCTCCACCGCGAGCGGAGCGCCGAGTTCCTGAGCGCGATCCTGCCGTTCCTGCGCGAGCATGCGGGGGCGGCGATGCCGTCCTGAACCACCCTCCGCGGGAACCCTCGCTCAGCCGGAATCCGCCGGGGGCGATCACGCACCGGCAGCGCACCAGCAGCGCACCGGCCCCTGCGCCACGGAGGTGCACCATGCCCTTTGGGCACTATGCGGCCTACGCGATATCCCTTTAGGGCTCTGATAGACCGTTCACGGCTGGACCATCTGCTCCATCGTGACGACCTCGTAGTCGTCGGCGATGTACTGCTCGATCAGCCCGGGCAGAGCCGCGAGATCACCATCGGTCACCACATGCATGAGGATGCTCGCCCCTGGTCCGCCCTTTTCCGCGTCCGGACCGCACAATTCCACGATCTCCTCGCCCGAATTGCCATCCCAGCCAAGCGTGTCGCAGGTCCACCACAGCGTGTAGTCGTATCCGGCCTCGCCGAGCACGTCGAGGGCAGCCCTGTCGTAGGCGCCATAGGGAAACCGGAAATAGGGTGCCGTCTCGTAGCCGGTCACCTCCTCGATGATCCGCTCGGTCTCCTCCACCTGCCACAACCGTTCCTCTGGGGTGAGCGGCTCGCCGCCGGTCGATTCGCCGGTCCAGGAGCGGTGGTCGTAGGTGTGATTGATCAGCATGTGCCCGTCCTCGACGATCCGCCGGGCGAGCGCCGGGTTCTGTTCGACCCACTCCCCGGTGACCCCGAAACTCCCCTTGACGCCGTACTCCTCAAGGATGTCCAGGATCGCTTCGGTGTGGCCAGCGCCTTCCCCGGCGTCGAAGGTAAGGGCCACTTCACGCCGGCCGCTCTCACCGCGTTCGACGATCAGGGACGTGCCATCAAGTCCGGTATCTGGAGCGGGCGGGCGCTGGGTCTGCAACGGCGCGTCGGCGGGCGACGGCGCCGGCTCCTCGGTTGGACGCGGAGCCGGCGTGGGCGAGGGCTCCCGGGTCGGCTGGGGCACTGGTGTTCGTGCCGGGGGGACGGTAGAGGGCACGGCGAAAAAATCAACGGACTCGGGCGTCGGCGTTGGATCGCCGGACCGCATGCCCGAGCCTGCCGACTGCGCACCCCACAGGATGACGGCCACCAGGAGAACCAGGACGAGAAGCGATTGGGGCCGGATTACGGCATTCGAAGGTTCCATGAGAACGCCTTGTGCACGCATCCGACGGGATCAACCCTCATCAGGACACCCCAGGCATCCGGCACCCCTCTGTGGTCCCGTTGCGCCTCTCGACCGCCCACTACCGGCGGTGCCGCGATTACCAGATTCCGAGTTCGTCCTTTGCCTCTTCGGTCATCAGGTCGGGTGACCAGGGCGGCGTCCAGACGATCTTGACATCGGTCGAGCCAATATCCGGCAGGTCCTTGAGAGCGTTGTTGACCTCCTGGACGATCACCGGGCCGAGCGGGCAACCCATCGATGTCAGCGTCATCGTCACAAGCACATCGCCCGACTCGGCGATGTCGGCGTCATAGACCAGGCCGAGATCGACGATATTGATGCCGATCTCCGGGTCATACACATTCTTGAGTCCGCCGAGAACATCGTCCTTGGTGAATGCCACGCTCATGTGGGGTGCTCCTCTGGGTGAATCATGATCTGGAGGGATGAGTGTCAGGACGCGGCAGTGGATCCGGCGCTGTCTCCCCGATACCACAAACAGTCTACTGCCAGGGACAAGACCGTGCTCGTTAGGTGGCTGGTTGTGTGCCTGCCGGATGCGGTCTCGTTCGGCTCGACGCCCTGACAGGGAACCGGTCGGCCGGACCTACGA
>DASYVY010000387.1:0-3234 GCA_035936535.1 Thermomicrobiales bacterium
AAGAGTCCAGATCTACAACCGGATCCAGGAGATCGTCGCCGAGAACGTCCCGTTCCTCTACTTCCTGCACCTGCAGGGCTACTCGTTCTGGGCGAACTCGATCAAGGGCCTGCCCGCGCCGGAGGACGTCCTGAACTCGGACAATCTCTATCTTCAGCTGTACAGATTCTGGAAGGAGGAGGCGTAGGGGCCGGCTCAATCTCGACGCCGGGGTTCGCCACCGCATCGTCTTCCTGAACGCGCTCCTTGGGCACGACGCGGCTGCTGACACACGGGTCTGCCCCTACGGAATCCGCCCGCCGCGTATGGGTCGACCTCCGTGTCGACACGTGGTTCGGCAACGGGCATCCAGGGAGCCGTGCCGGTTAGAGCAGTCCCGGCCCCGCGTTGGAACGCTCTACAGCCGTTGGCTTGGGACGCTGGGAGGCCACAGGGGCCTCCCCTACGCATTGACGACGGCATCGTCGGTGGCGGGAACGCCTCATGATTCCATATATCGCCAAACGGCTTCTGCAGGGGCTCGTGGTCCTGTTTCTGGTCAGCCTGTTGACGTTCTTCGTGATGTACTTCATGCCGGGGGACCCCGCGCGCGCGATGGTCGGCCAGGGCTACGTGACGGAAACGCAGCTCGAGGCGATCCGGGACAAATGGGGACTCAACGATCCCTGGTATGTGCGATACGGAACGTGGATGTCAAACGTCCTGACAGGGGATCTTGGCACGTCGATGATGCGCCCCGGCATGACGATTGGCCAGATGATCGGTGACGCAGCCTCGATGACGGTCCGGCTCAATGCCCTGTCGTTCGTCATCTCGCTCCTGATCGCGGTGCCGGTCGGCGTGCTTGCGGCAACCAAACGCTACAGCCTGTTCGACTACGGGAGCATGCTCGGCTCGACGCTCGGCGTCGCGATCCCCAACTACTGGATCGGGCTGATGGGCATCGTGATCTTCTCGGTCCAGCTTGGCTGGTTGCCGCCCTACGGCTCGGACACGTGGCGTGGATATGTCCTGCCCGTGATCGTCCTCTCGATCGAGGAGATGGCCGCGCTCGCCCGACTGACCCGAGGCGCCACGATCGAGGTCCTTGGCCAGGATTACGTCACCACCGCCCGTGCCAAGGGCCTGTCCCAGCAGGTCGTGATCGCCCGGCACGTCGTCCAGAACGCGCTCCTGCCGGTTGTCACGCTACTCGGCTACCGGATGGCATTCATCCTCAGTGGAACGATCGTGATCGAGACCGTGTTCGCGTGGCCCGGGCTTGGCCGCCTCTTCTTCCAGGCCATCACCTCGCAGGATCTCCAGGTCGTGCAAGCGATCGTCCTCCTGCTGACCTCGATCGTGGTCGTCATGAACATCCTGACCGACCTCACCTACGCGATCATCGATCCCCGCGTCCGGGTGAACTAGAAGGGGACACCGCCATGCACCAGAGCCAGGCCGCGTCACCTTCGCTCGACGCCGGCACGACACCCCGGAGCCATGATCCGGCCCGGCTCGATGGCGGCGAGCGCGCCGCCCGGGAGGAACGGGCCCGCATCTGGCGGCGGTTCGCGCGCTACCGGCCGGGGTTGTTCGGTCTCGCCTTTATTGGTCTCCTTGCCATCCTGGCGATCGGCGCGCCGCTGATCGCGCCGTACGCCCCCGAAGCCGTCGATGCCCGCCTCCGGGGCGACGGCCCGTCGTCCGCGCACTGGCTCGGCAACGACGATATCGGCCGGGACATTCTCTCTCGCCTGATCTACGGCACCCGGATCGCCCTGATCGTCGGCATCGGCGCAACCTCGATCGCCGTGACCATCGGTGTGCTGGTCGGGGCGACGGCCGGGTATCTCGGCGGCAAGGTCGATTTCGTGCTCTCCCGGCTGATCGACACGCTGATGGCCTTCCCGTTGCTCGCGCTGCTGCTGACGCTCTCGACCGTGTTCGGGCCAAGCCTCCGCAACGTCGTGATCGTGATCGGTTGCACCGTCTGGGCATCCTACGCACGCGTTGTCCGCGCCGAGGTCCTCAGCCTCAAGGAGCGTGACTACATCCTGGCCGCTCGCGCCGCCGGGGCAACCGATCGCCGGATCATCACGCGCCACCTGATCCCGAACGCGCTTGGCCCGGTGATCATCCTCGCCAGCCTTGCCGTTGGCGGCATCGTCATTCTCGAATCGGCGCTCTCGTTTCTTGGTCTCGGCGTGCAGCGCCCAACCGCCTCCTGGGGGACGATGCTCTCGGACGGTCGCGAGTACCTGCGCAACTATCCCCACATCGCGATCGCCCCGGGCATCGCGATCGCGCTCACCGTGCTGGCCTTCAACCTCGTCGGCGATGGGCTGCGAGACGCGCTCGATCCCCGGGGGAAACGCTAACGATTCCCCATCCCGGTCAAACCGGGGCACCCCCGGACCGGCACCCTGCTATTGTTCTGGCATGAAGATTCCGGCGCCCCCCCTTCCCCGCTACCTCCTTCCGCTTGTGTTCCTGCTCGCCCTGCTGGCAAGCGCCGCGCTCGTCCTGCCAATGGATGCACGAGCGCATGCGACCCTCGTCGAGGCGGACCCGCCGGTCGACGGGTTGGTTCTCGCCTCGCCCGGGGCAATCCGGCTGACCTTTTCCGAAGAGGTCCGCGCGACGAATCCGGCCCCGTCGATCACCATCCAGGATGAATCCGGCCGGTCTCGCGCGATGAGCGACCAGCCAGTCGGTCCGTTCGACGACGACGGCCGCGTGCTGACCCTCAACGTGCTGCCGCTCGATTCGGGCACGTACACCGTCACCTGGAACGTCACGTCCGCCGTCGATGGCCATGAACTGAGTGGCAGCTATGCATTCCGCGTTGGGGGTGGCCTGCCGCCCGGTATTGCCACGACTGAGGAAGATACGCCGGCCCCCTGGGCCGTCGCGACACGATGGATCTCGTTTCTCGGCGCCGCGATTGCCGCGGGCATGTTCCTGTTCGATCAAGCGATCCTCGGTGGAGTGGGCAGCCTCACGCGCTGGCCAAGTCGCCGATCTCTCCTGATTCTCGGTGGGTCGGTACTTGCCCTGCTCGCCACCATCGCCGAACCCGTGCTCCAGGTCCTGCTCGACGACCGGGGTGGCGCGGTCAACCTTGGGAACGCCGTCCGGGGGCTGCCAGAAGGGTGGTGGTGGAGGCCGGCCATGCTGTTTCCGCTGGCCGTCTTGGCGGGCGTCCTTGCCCTGTCTCGGCGCGTTCGCATCCCCCCGCCGTTTGGCTGGTTG
>DASYVY010000388.1:0-3577 GCA_035936535.1 Thermomicrobiales bacterium
TCGTTGTCCCGGAACCGAGGGGCTCTTCCGGGCTCATGCTGGACGGCACGGGCGAGGCGGTTTTCCGACCTTCGGCATGAGTGATCGAGCGCTTGGATCCGGGCAAGGTTGTACCTGCCGTACGTGGCGGGCGGGACGAGGTGGTCAGGCATCGCACCTGCCTGGTGATGCCGGGTCCACGAGCAAGGAACGGAAACGTATCCCCGTCTCAAGGAGCCGGCCGCGACGGGACCACGTGCTTCAAGCTCTGGCGGAGGTCAGCGTCCCGGCTCCATCGCGGACCACCCGGCACGCACACCGGTCCACCGACCAGTGCGCGTCCTGATCCGGGCCAGACTCGCTCATTGCACCACCGACGATACACCATGGATGTGGATCGCCAACGGACCGGTGCAGGATAGCGTCTCACGTGTCCCGGCGTATACCGCGCAGGCACCAGCGGCCGTCGCGCTGCTGTGGACCCCAACAGCCGACGCGAGGCTGCCCGTTCCGCCAGCCTCGGCGGAACTGCCGAAACCGTCTGCCGTGGCGGCACCGCCGTTAACAGCGACTGCACGACTGCCGGTTCCGATGGCAGTGGCCGTGCTGTAAAAGTCAACCGGGATGGCGCGGCTGTACTGGCCTTGCGCGAACGCGTCGCCAACGTGCGCGGAGGCGTAGCTGTAGGGGCCGCTGGCAATGGCGGAGCCGCCGGTATCGGCGATGGCCTCCGAATTCAGACCGCTCGCTTTGGCGTACGATGTCCCATCGGCCGAGCAGCTTGCCGACCCCCGCTGCTGGATCACCGTGCCGCGGTCGATCTCGCAGACGTGGCCTTGTCCCTGCCCCGGCCGCGCGAGGCTCTCGCCGGCCACGAGGCCACTCAGGGCCAGCACCAGCACCAGCACTCTCATCACCCGTCGCATCCATCCGGTGGCACGTTCCATTGCACGCTCCTCGCGTTGAACCCCGTGCCACCGGCCATCTGGCCGGCATGCAACACCTGAATCCAGGCAACGAGACTGCTGCGATGGGTGAACTGGGTCCTGCTCCGATTGTACCGGGGAACGGCGGAGCGTCAACCGGGAGCATGTCAAGGAATGGGGAGGGTAACCCGCCGTGCCAGAGGCGCTCCGTGAACGGCGCGGCGGCGGGACCGTGGACGACAGCGATGCTGCTATGGATGGTGACGTGTCCTGGCGCGAAGGGGTGAGCTGATCCAGGGCGGGGTTCACGCGGTGGTTCGCGCTGCGGCCGGCGAGGTCGCCAGGATGGCATGGCCGGGATGATCTCGCCTCAGGCGGGGGTAGGCGTTAAGGCCCGTGCGCACGCACACCGCACCCCTTTGCACTCACGCTTCTGGGAGAATGCGCGGGATCCGCTACTCGATTAATCGATGGACGCCTATTCTCGCATCTTCGATCCCGATAGAGGCGTCACGATCACGAGTGCATGTACGGCGTCCGGGGCGGCATGGAGAGGTGGACGGCGTGTCACGCGCCACGATTCCCGCCAGGAGCACGCGTGGGGGCCTCCCTGGAGACGCAGCCGCGGGGCGATCTGGCATATCCCATGCGCTCTCCTGGCGGGGTGCCTTGGTGAGGCACCATGTTGGTGCGCCGGTCCTCCGGATCTGTGCGCCCTGCATTCACGTACGCTCTTCTGGTCAGGATGGAACATGTCCCGGAACAACGTGTTGGCGCTGGTGCTCGCGGGTGGCCAGGGTGGTCGGATGGAGGTGCTCACCAGGCGCCGGGCCAAGCCCGCCATGCCGTATGCCGGGGTCTACCGGCTCATCGACTTCTCGCTCAGCAACCTCCGCAACAGCCATATCAGTGATGTCTGGCTGGTTGTCCAGTACGAGACGCAATCGATCATCCGGACCGTCGCTGGGGGACGCCCATGGGACCTCGACCGTACCCATGGCGGGCTGACGATCGTGCCGCCGCAGCAGGAAGGCGAGCGCGAGGCGGCCCCATGGCATGAGGGGAATGCCGATGCGATCTACCAGAACCGCGAGCTGATCCGTGAGTCCGGGGCGGACACGCTGCTCGTCCTCAGTGCCGATCACATCTACAAGCTGGACTACAACGACGTGATCGACCAGCACCGGGCGAATGAGGCCGATGTCACCCTGGTCTCGACCGAGGTGCCGATCGACCAGGCGTCCAATCACGCCACCGTGAAGGTCGACGAGCAGGGCAGGGTCACGGACTTTCGCTACAAGCCTGATGCCCCCGACAGCCCGATCGTGGCGGCCGAGATCTTCGTCTACCGGACGGATGCCGTGATCGAGATGCTGGAACGGCTCGCGAAGGACCACAGCGAGCGACCGGAGGCGGAGTCGGGGCTGGAGGACTTCGGCGACGAGCTTCTGCCGGAGCTGGTCAGGGGCGGGAAGGTCTTTGACTTCCGTCTGCCCGGATACTGGAAGGATGTCGGACGTCCGGAAACGTACTACCAGTCGCACATGGACCTTCTCCGGACTGCCTCGCACACCGATGCGCGAAAGGACAACCCGGACCTCAACCTGGACGACGCGAGCTGGCCGATCATCACCCGCGATCCCCAGCGAATGCCCGCCCGCATTCACGGAACCGCCCGGATCGATCGCAGCCTGGTCTCGCCGGGGTGTGATGTCGCTGGCAAGGTCGAGCGCAGCGTGCTTTCGCCGGGAGTCATCGTGGAGGAGGGGGCGACCGTGCATGACACGATCCTCCTGCAGGATGTCGTGGTGCGTGCGGGGGCGACCGTGCGGTTCGCGATCGTCGACGAGCACGCCGAAATCGGCCCTGATGCAACGGTCGGTCAGAGGCCGGAGGGGGAATTGCCGACGACCGAGGAACTGGTGCTGATCGGCAGCAAGGCCACGATCACGGAGGGTGCCACGGTAGCGCAAGGGGCCCGGATCGAGCCGGACGCGAGAGTCCGGCGGAAGAGGTAATTCGCGAAATGGGTCGCCACTCGTCCATGTGGCATTTGTGGGGGCGGATCAGAATCGATCGGCAAGGCCACTTTCCCAACCCACATCTGGTCAAGAAGCCCGCCCTGTAAGCGGCATCGAGCGGATGCGTCGGAGCGCCGCAATGGGCCGCATCCGCTCAGTGGCTTCGCCACTGCCTGTGATGGGCCGCATTGCACCGCGGCCGCTGGATTGCGCAGCAATCCCCTGTGAATGGGTCTGTGTCCGCCCTTGGTCGGCTACCGCAGCACCGCCCATCGTTCCCGCTCGTCCGCTGGGTCGACCACTGGAGCCGGTTGAGAATCTCCCGGCTGGTTGCGATCCCCGCGAAATCGCCGTTGAGATTGGCGGGGGTACGCTCGCTCGCCGTCGATCCCGGCCCGCCCCTGCAGCGCCCGCCCGGGCAAGCCGTTCTACGGATGCTGGATCACCGCTCCGTGTGGAGCAGGCGAGCGATGTCCGAGGCGAAGCGCAGCTCGGAATCGTCCTCCGGGGCAGAGCCGATCACCTTGCGGGCGTTGGTGATGCTCCAGAACGTTCGCGCATTGTTGGAGACGCCGTAGAAGATGTGGAACGGCACCCCGAATTCGTCCTCGATCCCCGGGGTGTCGACCGACTTCATGAACAGCTGGGTCA
>DASYVY010000389.1:0-4344 GCA_035936535.1 Thermomicrobiales bacterium
CGGGTTGCCCTCCTTGCCGGCGATCGAGGCGATATTGACGATTCGCCCGTACCCGCGCGCGACCATGCCCGGCAGCACCGCCCGGCAGCCGAGGAACACACCGGTAAGGTCGACCGCGATCACCGTGTTCCATTCCTCGACCGGAAGCTCCCAGGTCACCGCGTTGCGACCGGCCACACCAGCGTTGTTGACCAAAATCGATACCGGTTCCCACGTCGCGGCGAGGTGGTCGACGACGCTGGCCCACTGCTCCGGGCTCGTGACATCGAGCCCAATGCCGAGGGCCCGGTCCCCGAACTCGCCCGCCGCCGATTGAGCCGCCCCGGCATCGATGTCGGCGATCGCGACGCGCACACCATCGCTGACAAGCCGTGACACCACCGCATGCCCGATTCCGCGAGCGCCGCCGGTGACGATCGCTACCCTGTTCTGGCGTCCGTTCGATTCCTGATCCATGGCGATCTCCACTGGTATTCCGCACTCCCCACTCGGGTGTCATCTTCCGGCGATCTTAGCCGCCGTGAATCCACATGCCTACCCTCGGGAGCGGGCATGGGTCATCGTACAATCGCCGCGATCGACGGATCGATCGGCCGCCGCGTTCGCCGTTTCCCCTGCTTCGCCGCGTGACAGGAGCTAGTGCATGCCCTCGACCCTGATTCGCAACGCCACCCTCGTCGCGACGATGGACGATGATCGGACCGAGATCGCGGATGGCGCGGTCCTGATCGAAGACCGGCGGATCGTGCGGGTGGGGCCGACGATCCAGGAGCCAGAGACCGCCGATCGGGTGATCGACGCGAGCGGGATGGTGGTGCTGCCCGGGCTGGTGAACACCCATCACCATTTCTTCCAGACGCTGACGCGGGCGATCCCGGCGGCGCAGGATGCGGCGCTGTTCCCCTGGTTGCGAGCGCTCTATCCGATCTGGGCCGGGATGACGCCGGAAGCGATCCGCGTCAGCACCCAGGTTGCCCTCGCCGAGCTCATGCTGTCCGGATGCACCACGGCGAGCGATCACACCTATATCTGGCCCAACGGGGCAAGGATCGACGATCAGATCGAGGCGGCGGCGGAGATGGGCATGCGATTCCATGCTTCGCGCGGCTCGATGTCGGTCGGCGAAAGCCAGGGCGGTTTGCCACCCGACCGCGTGGTGGAGCGAGAAGAGGACATCCTTCGCGATTCGCGGCGGGCGATCGAGACCTATCACGATCCGGACCCAGGGGCGATGCTCCGGATCGTGCTTGCGCCCTGTTCGCCGTTCAGCGTCTCTCCCGACCTGATGCGGGAGAGCGTGGCACTGGCCCGGTCTTATGGTGTGCATTCGCACACGCATCTCGCCGAGACCCGGGATGAGGACGATTACTGCCGGTCCACGTTCGGCCAGTCACCGGTAGAGATGGTCGAGGATCTGGGCTGGACCGGAGACGATGTCTGGCACGCGCATCTCGTGCATCCCGGCGAGGCGGAGATCGTCCGCCTTGGCGAGAGCCGGACCGGCGTGGCCCATTGCCCGACATCCAACATGCGGCTGGCATCCGGCATCGCCAATGTCCGCGCCTGGCTGGCGGCGGGAATGCGCGTGGGCCTGGGGGTCGATGGCTCGGCGTCCAACGATGGGTCGCACCTGCTGGCGGAAGCACGCATGGCCATGCTGCTGCAGCGGGTGGGGGGCGATTCGGCGGCGCTGGGCGCCCGGGAAGCGCTCTGGCTAGCGACGCGCGGCGGGGCGAGCGTCCTTGGCCGCGATGACATCGGATCGATCGCGCCCGGGATGATGGCCGACCTGATCGCCGTCCGGGTCGATACGCTCCCGCTCGCCGGCGGGGCGATCCACGATCCGCTGGCGGCGCTGGTGTTCTGTCAGCCGCCGTCGGTGGAGCTCAGTATCATCAATGGCATGGTGCGCGTTGAGGACGGGCGAATCGTCGATCTCGACCTGCCCGCCCTCGTAAAGCGACATAACGAAGCCGCGCATTTGCTCGCTCGTGGGGAGCTGCCGGCGCGAACGGTGTTCTCGGCAGCGGTGAGGATCGACACTCGTATACGGGATTCGGATGAACGCTCGATGGATCCGGAATTGTAGGGGCGGCCCAGAATCGACCGGCAAGGACACCCCTCGCAAGGACCGCTGGTCGATTCGTGGGGCCGCCCGTGAGTTCGCCCCGGACTGCCCGGGGTCCCTTACGATTCATGCGAAGTTCGTGTTGGAGGCTGGGAGAGGGGACCGGCCGCCACCGGATGCGGCCTTGCCGCATAGGGCACGCTGCGCTGTTGACACACGATCTGCCCCTACTGAATCGATCGGCCCACTCGCCGGGGCTAGATGCGGTGGAACACCGTGCTGGCGTTCTGCCCGCCGAAACCGAACCCGTTTGCCATGGCGGCATTGACCCTGAGCTTGCGAGCGACGTTCGGCACGTAATCCAGGTCGCACTCCGGGTCCGGGTGCTCGAGATTGATCGTCGGCGGCACGAGGTCGTCACGGATCGCGAGGATGCAGACGAGGGAGGAGATCGCGCCCGCCGCGCCGAGCAGGTGACCGACCATCGACTTGTTGGCCGAGACCGCCAGCTTCGGCGCATGGTCGCCGAAGACATTTTTCAGGGATTGTGTCTCGCCGATGTCCCCGAGAGGGGTTGCGGTGGCGTGGGCCGCGACGAGGTCGATGTCCGTTGGCTGAAGCTCGGAGCGATGGAGGGCACGTCGCATCGCGGCTGGCTGGCCGCGACCGCCGGGGTCGGGAGCGGTGATGTGGTAGGCGTCCGAGGTGTAGGCCCCGCCGGACGCCTGGCAGATCGCCTCGGCGCCGCGCCGCGCCGCATGCTCCTCGGATTCCAGGATCACGATCCCGGCGCCTTCCGAGAACACGAAACCGTCACGATCCTTGTCGAAGGGGCGGCTGGCCCGTTCCGGGGCGTCATTGCGGCGGGAGAGCGCACCCATGTTCGCCATCCCCGCGATCGCGACCGGCGTGATCCCGGCTTCCGTGCCGCCGGTGATGACGACATCGACCTCGCCGCGCTCGATCATGTAGACGGCATCGACGAACGCCTGGACGCCAGCGGCGCAAGCGGCAACCGATGTCACGGTCGGACCATGGATACCGAAGGTGATCGCGATCTGGCAGCTGGCCATGTTCGGGGCGAAGAGCGGGATCAACACCGGGCTGACGCGCCTGGCGCCGCCACGGAGCATGGTCCTCACTTCGGTCTCGATGGTGGGGATGCCTCCGCCGCCGGTGTTGACCACGATGCCGATCCGATCCCGGTTGGCGTCGGTGATCTCCAGGCCCGCGTCGGCGATCGCCTCGCGGGCGGCCGCAACGCCGAACTGGGCAAACCGGTCCATCCTGCGGGCAGCCTTGAAGTCCATGAACTCCTTGGGGACGAAGCCCGGAACCTCGCCCGCGATCCGGACATCGAAATCCGACGCATCGAAGCTCTGGATCGTGCGGATACCGGAACGTCCGCACGTCAATCCTTGCCAGAGCGTATCGACGCCGATGCCGAGGGGAGAGACGGCTCCGACTCCTGTAACCACAACCCGAGTCACGGATGATGTCCTTTCCTGTAGCTTCCGAGCGATGTGGTGGTGGAGGGGATTGTATGCAGGGGCGAATCGAGAGCGTAACGCGGCGGTAGTTTAGCGGTATTGCCTGGAGAATGCCCATTCCCGCACGGTTCCGCTCGTCTCCGCGTGTTTGCGTGGGGGGTGGCGCTGGTTGGGAGTGGGCGATCGTGTTGTGCATTCGCACCGTTCTCAGCACTGGGGATTGCGGAGCCGTCCGTCGGGAGCGTTCCATCGATGCCTGCGTCATCGTCTATACGCGGAAGCGTCCCATGGGTGCGGCTGCCCATAGGCAAGGGCGGAGCCATTGATGGGCCGTATCCACTCATAGACAATTGCGGAGCAATTGAGCGAATGCGGTCCATCGATCACTGCGTGATCGCCTATAAGCGAGTGCGTCCCATCGACGCGGCTGCCCGGTGCGGCTGCTCCCTGGGCCATCCGGGGGGTGCGCATCAGGGCGGATTGCCCAACAACACGATCCAGGGGCCATGCGTCACACCGGCAACGTCTGTTCCCCGGAGATCAGCCGGTCTCCCGCAATGGTCGTCACCTCACGGCTGATGCGTTTGATCAGCCCAGCCAACACGGCTCCAGGGCCCGGCTCAACGAAGGTGGTCGCACCAAGAGCGATCATCGCTTCGACGGACCGGGTCCAGTTCACCGGCCGTTCGAGATGCTGGGACAGCTCTGTCCGGATCTCGGCGACGGTCGTCATCGGTGCGCCGGAGACGTTGCCGACGACCGGCACCTCCGGCTCGGCGAGCGGCA
>DASYVY010000390.1:0-4309 GCA_035936535.1 Thermomicrobiales bacterium
CGTCATAGCCCATGGCCTTGGTGAAGGCCCGGTGCGTGAAGCCCGCAACGCCACCCTCGCCGAAGAACGTTTCACTGCGACTCTTCACTCCGCCGTCGGTCACAGAACGACCTCCACGTTTCGATCGAATGGCATCACAGGAACCGCCGGGGATACGCACCGTCAGGATCCACCGCATGATCCCAGCATTTCGTCACCTTCGGTCCGCATGCCGTCTACTTTCTCATAGCGGTGACGGTTGCGGTGTCTCGGCAAGTGAGGCCGTGCCGCGTCCGTCACACCCGGTGCGGCTCGACTCGTCACACGGCCCAGTCCCAGACGAGGTGCACGGCCTCCAGCAACCCGATTGTGGGGACATCGACCACGGCGAGCCCGTCACGAACATCGACGTCGATCTCCCGGTCGGCGACCAGCAACCGTCCCCTGGCCCGGGTCACACCCTTTGGCAATCTCACCTCGATCCGCTGCCGCGTCAGCGGAATGGTTTCGCGGATCGCCCCGCGCATTGCCATCGGATTGGTCAGGTTGACCAGCGTGACTGCCAGCCCGCTGTCGTTCTGGCGCACCGCAACGTCGATGAGCCCGGGCCCTTCGATCCGCACCTGGGGCCGGTCCCGCAGCGCCCAGTGGACCGCGTTGGCGATCAGGAGGCCGTGGTCCGCCTGCAGCGTCTCCCAGAACACCGAGCCGAGATTGAACCCAAAATAGACGGCGCGGCCACCGAAAGGGTGCTCGTGGGTGACGACCGCCGGCACGTCCGGTTCCCCGCGCGGGTAGACCTCTTCCATGGGAAGGTCCGGAAAATCCGGGATGAACCGGAACGGGACCTCGACGCCTTCCCGAGCGCTGACCTCCAGCAGATGGGTGCCGCCGATGATCCGCTTGGCACCGGCCAGTCCGGCATGGATCCGGTGCTCACCGGTCAGTGCCATGTACGTGTTCTTGACCGGCCCCCGGCTCGGCCTGACGAGGTCCACGCCCAACACGTCAGCAAGCCCGAAGTTGGGCCGTAATGCTCCGTTCTCGTCCAGCAGCGACGACTGGCAGGCCGCGACGAGGCTGCCTCCGGCTTCGACCCATGACCGGATCACCGCGCACTGCGCATCGCTGAGCCGTTCGGCATTGGCCAGCACCAGGACCCTGAACGGCGCCAGCTCCTCGGCGCTGAGGACCTGGTCGGCGACGAACTCGAACGGGATCCTGGCCTCGACCAGCGCCTGGTAGAAGCCATCCTCATGCGAGAACTGCCGTCGCCGGGCGTCAGGACTGACCAACCGGTCGGACTCGGTCGGGTCCAGCAGGGCGACCTCAGCGGTGATCGGCATCTCCGCGAGCACCGGCTCGACCAGGGCGTGCAGATTGAACGCCTGCAGCACCGGCGCCACCCAACGGTCGTCGGAGATGGTCGCGTTGAACTTGGTGAACCAGGGGAAGGCGCCCTGGGCGAACCCGTCCACGATCCAGGTCCTGGTCTCTTCCGGCGGAGCGACAGCGTCCTTCCAACGGTACGCGGGATGCTCGGGTCCCACGGAGGTGATCAGCCCGACCGGACGCTCGCGGAACAGACCTCGGCTCCGTTTGCCAACGCGGCCGGCCGACCAGGGCGCCTCGATTCCGGAGCGGCCCTGCTTGTCGATAAAGAAGATGGGGTAGTGCCTGGCGATCACCTCGCGGTCCAGGTCGCGCACGGCATGGCCCCCGAGGTTCGGGATGAATCGGGCGTGGGGGCGGAGGTCCCGGACCGCGTTGTCCCAGATCGCGACGAGCTCACTCAGCTTGCCTCGCCGCCATGGGACGTATGCCTGCCAGGCGGGATCAGCCAGGTCATCCTGCCTGGCCGGTAGGTCGAAGCCGGTGTCATCGAAAAAGCCCCGGCGGGCGTGCTCGCTGTACGAGATGCCCCCGTGCCCCTCCCACCGGTTGGCGAAGATGGCGTCGATGTCATAATCGCGCACCAGCTCGCGAGCTACCCCGGTGATGAACTCGCGGTGATAGGGGCTGAACGGGCACGTCAGCCAGGCACCGGGAAAGGACCAGTGCCTCAGCGGCTCCCCGTTCGCATCCCGCGCCAGCCATTCCGGATGAGCCGCGGCGGCATCGGCGTGGATCGCGTGCGGATCCACGCGCGCCATCACGTGCATGTCGAGCCCCCGGGCGTCGTCCACGACCCTGCCAAAGGGGTCGGTGTCGCCGAGATAGCTGCTGCGGTAATGGAACGGGATCCGGGTTGGGTAGTAGGCGATGTACCCGCCGGCGCTGATGCAGACCGCGTTGGCCCGGCTGTCCCGCATCAGCGCATGCCAGAATGCGGCGTCGAAGTGCGCCGGGTCATCCTCGGCGAAGGTCAGCTGCACCCAGCGGGTGGCACGTAGAAACCAGTCGTTGGGCCGCCGCGGAGTGTTGGCCTGGGGTGCGGGCTTCTCCAGTGACATTCAGGCTCCGTTCATGAGGCGACCGCGGGCCGACGGCGAAACCCGGAGTGTGTCCGCCGCTGGGCTCGAGAGGCCGGTCGCGACGCTCAGCCGGCAGCTGTATGCCGACGAGCAGCCCCGGGCGAGAAGCCCCCAATGTGACCGGGCGGGACGTTTCGGGATCTTCCATACAGCTGCATTCCATACGGCCACCGCGCTCCTGGACATCGAGCGAGGACCTTGGGCAGCTCCTGACATGTCACCTTGCTTCCCGATCCACCCCAAGACTATAACCGTTGTCGCAACTTTCCCCAGAACTCCTCCCATGACATCACACGCCACACGCCACACGTCAGCACACGAGCTCGACAACCGCTGCTCCAAGGCGCACACGGACGTACCTGTGTGCCCTGGATCCCAGCATGAGCACGGCGGCCCCGCGGCCGATGTTCCCGGTGAGCCCGAAGTCAAGGACGCCACACGCGCCCGGCTGGCGTGGTCGTGCGGCCTGGCCGTTTTCCAGGGGCTGGTTTGGCCTCGCCAGGTGGTCAACGGGCAACAGTGGTGGGGATCCGCTCGCCATCTGTGGCGCGCAATGTGCCGGGCGTTATGTACTGGACTCTTCAAGAGCGGGAGCGAGGCTCAAAGATGGAGGCAGACATGGAGTTGCCACTACGCAATCGACGTGAAGCCGGGCGACAGATCGCCGCGAGGCTGAGCGATCTGCGCGATCGGGATGACGTCCTGGTGCTTGGGCTGCCCCGAGGCGGCGTGCCCGTTGCCTACGAGATCGCGATTGCGCTCGACGCACCGCTGGACGCCTACATCGTCCGCAAGCTCGGTGTGCCAGGGCATGAGGAACTGGCGATGGGGGCGATCGCCACTGGCAATGTGCAGGTGCTGAACCAGGAGATCATCGACGACCTGGGGATCGGCCAGGCCGCTATCGAGGCCGTCGCCGCCAGTGAGCAACGAGAGCTGAACCGGCGGCAGCGACTCTACCGCGGTGCGCAACCCCCACCGGACATGCGGGATCGGACTGTCGTGCTGGTTGACGATGGACTGGCAACAGGGACAACAATGCGGGCGGCGGTCGAGGCGGTCCGGCAGCTCGGCCCACGGGACGTCATCGTCGCCGTGCCGATCGGTGCGCCTCCGGTCTGCCGGTCTTTCGAGCACATTGCGGACCGGGTCATCTGCGGCGTGACGCCCGAGGGCTTTTACGCCCTGGGGTTGTGGTACGAGGACTTCAGCCCGACCTCGGACGAAGAGGTGCGATCGTTGCTCGCGGAGGCCGCGCGCCGTCCGGGGATTTCCTCCCCCGGCCAACGCGAAGAGGCGCCCACGCGGATCGCTTCCCCCGCTCTGCCGGAGGCGATCCGCAGGCAGGCGCATCCGCTCACGGGTCACCCCGAGGACTATGACAGCCTCCTCGACGGGATCGGTGACGCACGATTGGTGCTGATCGGTGAAGCGACGCACGGATCGGAGGAGTTCTACCGGGAGCGCGCAGTGATCACCTGGCGCCTCATCGAGGAGCGTGGCTTCCACGCGGTGGCGGTCGAAGCGGACTGGCCGGATGCATTCCGGGTCAACCGCTATGTCCGTGGCGGGAGCGATGACCAGACACCCGAGGATGCCCTGACCGACTTTCAGCGGTTCCCGCAGTGGATGTGGCGAAACACAATCGTCAAGGAGTTCATTGGCTGGCTGCATCACCACAACAACCAGCAGACCAACGCCATGCACCAGGCCGGATTCTATGGCATCGATCTCTACAGCCTCAGCGCCTCGATCCGGGCCGTGATCGACTATCTGGACAAGGTCGATCCGGAAGCGGCGGCGCGTGCCCGCGACCGATACGGCTGCTTCGACCACTTCGCGGACGACGTCCAGGC
>DASYVY010000391.1:0-2663 GCA_035936535.1 Thermomicrobiales bacterium
CGCACGTCAACGGCGACGGCGACGGCCTTGCCGCCCTCGCCATCGATCTCGGCGGCGACCTGCTCGGCCCCCGCCAGGTTCATGTCGGCGACAACGACCCGCGCACCCTCACCGGCATAGCGAAGGCTGATCGCCCGGCCCATCCCCTGTGCGCCACCGGTCACGATCGCCACCTTGTCCTGCAATCTCATGGAACGGTCCTTTCACGCGATTCGCACTCGATGTCCGACGAGCCCAAAGCCGGTCCGTCAATCGGCTCCCTGGCGCCCCTGCTCGCCCGAGGCGCCCCGGTGGCGCTCGATCCGGTAGCGATCGAGCGTGTCCTGCCTGAGTGTGACCCCGAGACCCGGTCGGTCGGGCAGCGCCACCATGCCATCCGCGTCCGGCTGGATCGGCTCCTCGAACAGTTCCGTGCGCAGCGGATTCAGGTTCTGATCGAATTCCAGCAGTCCGGCGTTCGGAAGCGATGCGATCAGGTGCATGTTGGCGATCGAGCTGACCGCCGAGGAGAACACGTGCGGAATCACCGGCAACCCATACGCCTGGGCGAGGGCGGCGACCTTGCGGGTCTCGGTGATGCCGCCGGTCCAGATCACATCCGGCTGGACGATATCGACAGCTCGGCGGCTGACCAGCTCGCGAAAGCCGGGGAGCCCCGTCTCCGTCTCGTACCCCGCGACCGGTGTATCGAGCTGGTGGGCGACGAGCGCGCTGCCCTCGATGTCATCGGTGGCGACCGGTTCCTCCAGCCAGCGGATCCTGAACGGTTCAACCTCCCGCATGAAGGAGAGGGCGACCGATGGGGTCCAGGCATTGTTGGCGTCGATCGCGAGCCCAACGCCGGGTCCGATCGCCTGCCGTGCAACCCGAACCCGCTCGACATCCTCCTCCAGGCTCACCGTGGCGTACCCGGGTTCCGGCATGTCGTGAAGGAGATTGGTCAGCACCTCCGGATTGCGCCCGACCTTGATCTTGACGCCGCGGAACCCGCACTCGGCATACGTTCCGACTTCCTCGGCGAGCGCGCCGGGATCCTTGCCCCGGGCATAGAATCCGGCCGATGCATAGGCTTCGAGCGTGTCGCGGTACGCGCCGAGCAGGCGGTAGAGCGGGGTGCGCGTGGCCTGGCCGATGATGTCCCAGAGCGCAATGTCGATTCCGCTGATCGCCATCATCAGCATGCCGCGCCGGCCCCGCTGATGGGCGCGGGAGGCCATCATGCTCCAGAGCCGCTCGACCCGGAATGGATCCTGACTGAGGATCGTGGTACGCAGTTCACCGAGAATGACGGCCTCGGTACTCTCGAGAAAGCCACCGTAGGCCGCCGCCTCACCCAGCCCGACGATGCCCTGATCGGTGTGGACCTGGACGAGCAAGGTTGGCCGCTCCGGCATGTAATGCACCGCGTCGGCCATGGGTACCGGCATGGCATAGTTGAGCTTGATCGTCGTCACATCGGTGATCAGCACCTGGACCTCCGTCGAAGTGTCTTCACTGTACCTGCCGCCTGCCGGGCGGACGATGGGGGAGGCGGGTAGGCTCCGGGATCATCCGGAACGCAGCATGCCATCACCGCGTTGCGCCATGCACGCGGTGTCCGTAGCCGTTCTCGCAGAGCATACCCACAATCACTGGCAGGATTCCAGACGGCGGCGGCGATGCGTCAAGCCTGCCCGAGCATGACCTCGCGCCGGTTGACAGAGATGGTGCCGGAAGTACAATTCGGGTCAACAGTGTTCCATCCTGAAAGCGCAGGAGCCCGGGCGAGAGATCGTGGCACAGGGCCATGAAGGAGTTGTCCGAGGTTCGGCGACAAACGTCGTGGGCCGGCAGACGCGACACCCATTCGCGGGGCCGGACAGGACGGGTTTGCCGGGCCGGCCACCGGGCGAGTCCAACCGGACGATGGTACCTGGAGAGCATGATGCCCACGGACGATCGGTCGATGTCATACCTACCCTACAAGGAGAACAGATCAATGAATCGAGGTCTTTCACGACGGCAACTGATCAAGGCCTCCGCGGCGGGGGCGGGAGTCGTCGTTTTTGCGCCGACGCTCCTCCGCACCGCCTTTGCGGCACCACCACCCCTTGAGCAGAAGGACACCTACAAGGTCGGGTTCTCCCAGGTCGAGATGAACAACCCCTGGCGAATCGCCCAGACCGCGAGCATGCAGGAGGAAGCCAAGGCGCTGGGCCACGTGCTGGTCTATACCGAAGCGGGCGGCTCCGAGGCCAAGCAGATCTCCGACGTAGATTCGATGATCGCGCAGCAGGTTGACCTCATCTTCCTTGCTCCCCGATCGGAGAAGCCGCTCGCCCAGGCAGTCCTCAAGGCCAAGGCCGCCGGGATCCCGGTGATTCTGCTAGACCGCGATGTCGACCACGAGATCGCCAAGCCCGGCGAGGACTACGTCTGTTTCATCGGGTCCAACTTCATCCAGGAGGGAGCGCGGGCCGCTGAGTGGCTCGCCACGACCATGGGCGGGACCGCGACGATCATCGAGCTCGAAGGCACGACCGGAGCGTCTCCGGCGATCGATCGGCAAAAGGGTTTCCGTGACTACCTGGCAGGCTCCTACGTGCCGGAGGACAACGGTGGCACCCCGGCGGCGGTTCCCTCCGGCGGATTCCCCAACATGCAGATCGTGGCCTCGCAAACCG
>DASYVY010000392.1:0-4051 GCA_035936535.1 Thermomicrobiales bacterium
GCTCCAGACGGCATCCATATAGACCAGGAAGTCGCGCGTTCCCGCGGTCGAGACGACCGCGAACACGGCGATTGCCAGCCAGGCGACGGGCTGCACGATCCGCAGGTCGCGCAACGCCCAGAGCGCAAGAGCGATCGTGAGTGGAATGATCGGCAGCAGGTACCGATCGAGCGAGCCACCTCGCGTCAGGTACTGGAACGACGGGGGCAGGATACCGATCACCTGCCAGAGGCAAACCATCGCCACCAGCCCAGCGGCTGCCCGTTGCGGCGAGCGGACATCGACCATGCGACGACAGAGGAGGAGCCCCAGCACGACGGCGCTGGCGACCGCGACGATGGTCACGATGTCGTAGAACGGCGCCCACTCGACGAGACGACGGCGCGGGCCGGGGACATCTCCCGGGCCAAACCCGCCCCCTCCTAGGAACTGACCGATGTAGGGCATCCGCCGCCCCTGCATCGTCAGCACGTACAACCCGCTGATCAACGCTCCCACCCAAGCCAGGAATGCCCAGAACCCAATTGGCGACGAGAACAACGGCTGCGCGACCTTCGCCCGAAAGCCCGGGAGGATCGCGATCGTCAGCGGCACCAGGAAGAAGCCGAGGTATGCCATCTCGAAATACGTGAGGTAGCGAACCAGGAACCAGGCTCCGTCCCACCCGTATCCCATGGCTCGGTCCAGAAATCCTTCCTGGACGTCTGGCACATCGTTGACCCAATAGAGCCAAGCATAGTAGGCCAGAATCATGCCCGCGGGCGCCAGCGCGACCTGGAGGGTCGTCCTGAGACTTCGCCAGTTAAACCAGAGTTGCCGGGAAGCGAACAGGTACAGCACGACCGAGAGCGGGATCAACGCTCCCTGCTGCCGGATCCAGAAGGCGTATCCGGCGAACAGCGAACCCAACACGATCGCCCACGGACGGTGGCGTTCCGGATTGAGCCCGTGGATGAAGAACGCAACCGAGAACAACATCACCGACGCGAAATGAGGATCGGTCATGAACGTGAAGGAGAGGATGAACGCAAGCGGGTTGAAAAGGTAGAGCGCCATCCCCAGGGTGCTGCGGCTGCGGCTGACTCCGAGCTGGCGGAGGATGGCATAGAGTGCGGCGGCCCCAAGTGCGACCATGACCACAGTCGAGAGGCGCATGACACCCAGTTCCATGCCAAAGATCAGCGCGAACAGCCCCCCCCAGAACACTTGACCGATCGCCGTGGCGGCGACAACGGGGAACATCGTCAGTCTGACGTCCCAATAGAGAATCTCGACCGACCTTGTGTACGCCCAGTCGTCGGTCGTCGCGATGTTGGTCATGGTCGGGATGATCGTCGCGGCAACCGCGAACAGGACCAGGGGAATCAGGACCGGCCAGTTGCGTACGAGCGTACGGACCGCTCCCCCTCGTCGCGTTTGGGCACCGGGCTCAACGATCACGATGGGAGGTGTGGAAACCCGTTCCTCGACTGCTGGCGCCGGCGCGGGCCAGGTGCTGTCGTGCTCCGTATTCGCCGGATCGGAAGGAAGAGATCGAGGATACGGGGCTGGCCGGAACTTCGGTTGAAACTCGGCATCCTCGATGGTCCGGCCTTCAGGGGAAGCATCAGCGACGGACCGCGTCCGCTGCACATCATCGCGTTCATCGTGACCAGCCAACCGGTCCCCCTCAGGACGTTTCATGAACGCTTGGCACGTCCGCTCGATCGACCAAGTGGCACCGCGCCGCATGCGCCCGCCCGCGGACAAGGATACCCCCTGGCCAACGCGGGCCGCACAGCGCAGGGTGTTAACGTGCAGGCGTGATGTTCCCAGCTGCTTCGCGCCGGATAATCAGCCCTCGGGCGGAGCAGCGGTCCAATTGTAATTGCCCGGTGCTACGGCTAGGATGAAGCGGTGGATCATCCTGCCATCGCTGAGAGGCCCCCGGTGTACCATCCCGATTTCCCGGCCCAGCCGTCGCCTGATCTTGCGTCTCCACACCCGATCGCTGTCACATCCGCGTTACGTGACGCCGGGAGTTTGTCGCGTCCCAGATCGGGTGACTGGCGGATGTGCAGCAATATGACACGCTCGCATGGACGAACGTTTTACTTTGCAAGCCAGCTTCTGCCGCCCGCAAAGCGCCGAGCCATCCATTCCGCATATGCCTTTTGCAGGGTTGCCGATGACCTGGTTGACGCGTCCGATGTGCTCGGCGCGGACCTGGTGGAGGAACAGCTCGCCGCGTGGGAGTCCCAGCTCGATACGCCGCTGGATCCAATTGCGATCGCGTATGCCCATACCCGGCACCATTACGGCATCCCGGCGACTCCGACATACGACCTGTTTGCCGGGATGCGCATGGATCTGTATCCCCGGGTATATGGAACCTGGGATGAGTTGCGGGAATATTGCTACCGCGTAGCCGGCACGGTGGGACTTATCTCCGCCCCGATCCTGGGTCTGCGCTCCCCTTCGGCGCTGCCGCATGCCGTTGATCTCGGCATCGCCATGCAACTGACGAACATCCTGCGGGACGTCGCGGAGGATGCGGCTATCGGTCGCCTGTATCTTCCGCTGGCCGACCTCGAGGCTTTCGGGGTCGACCCGGATTCCATCCTGGCCGGCTCCCCCAATGGCGATTTCCATGGTCTCATCGAGTTCGAGATCGCGCGTGCACGGGGATACTACGAATCCGCGCGGTCAGGGATCCCGCAGCTGGACTTGACGGGCCAGGTCACGACCCTGGCCAGCAGCCACCTCTACGGCAAGATTCTTCACCAGATCGAAGGGCAGGAGTACGACGTGTTCGCGCAGCGGGCGTATGTTCCGACATCGCGAAAGCTGCGGGAGATGCCGGTGGTCTTCGCCGCCCTGATCAGGATGCGCCTGCAAACGCCGTTCTGATCCCGCGATGGAGGGACGAAAAAGACGCGCGGCGGTCGACGCGACATGTATTCTCGCAGATCGAATTCATGGGCCGCTGCAGGCGTCATTATGCCTCCCCGCTCAGCCTTCTGACCGCCCGTTCCACCACCTCGACCGTCTCCAGGTCCGAGCCCGAATCATGCACCTGGACCGCCGGCCCGAATCGCAGGGTGATCTGCCAGCGCCCGCTTTCCGGCGCCCGGGTGTAGGCAAAACCGGCCGGAACGATCGGTACGGGTCCCGCTCCGGCGCGCTCCGCAATCCGCGCATAGCGAACGAACCCGGGCTGGAACGGCAGAAACTCGTCGCCGGATTTCGGTGTGAAGGAGGGATCGATATTCGGGTATCCCTCGGGGAAGACGATCACCCCCCGCCCTTTGCCGAGCAGAGAAGCCGTCTCGCGGGCGCTCGTTCGCAGGGCTGCTCGCCGCTCCCACTCGCGGACCCCGGCGTCGCGGCCCGCTTTCGCCGCCGGACGCAGTGGGTGATCGGGACGCAGCACGATCGGCCATCGTGCCGCCCGGCACAGCGACTCCATCACCCGCCTGAAGACCCTGCCCTCGATCCAGTCTAGCCCGACCACGATGTGGACCGGCCGATTGATCGCATGAACGAGCGCACAGCCGTCCAGGAGATGGTGAAAGTGGCGCGCCGCGATCAGCACTGGCCCGCGCTCGGGCACATGCTCGATCCCTTCCACCCGAATCGTGGCCTGTCGCGAGAGCGCCATGCTTCCGGCCCAGCGAAGGGCGCGCCAGGAGATGACATCCATCATCGCAAGGTTGCCTCTAAGCGCACCGCTGGATCACGGTCAGGCGGAGACGGTTCCCCGATTAGCCGGAGCCGCATGCGCCCCGCGTCGGGGGAGGAGCACGAGTGCGGCCGGCAACAGGCCAAACACCACTGCCAGCAGGATCGGAATCCACAGATCGGCATTGGCGCTCAGCGCCGACGCGAAGAAGATGTTGACCGCGAAGATGGTGAACGGGAACGCGATCCGCAATTGCTTGCGGTCGATGGTCGGGTCATCACCCCAGAAGAGCCGCGCCACCGTCATGAACACGATCGCGGTCAGTGTCCAGCCAATGAAGTTCTGAAGCGGCATGCCGAAGTACGGACCGGTTTCGCTCCAGACCCAGAA